>JAGHDE010000194.1 GCA_021160085.1 Pseudomonadota bacterium
ATAATCTAAAGCGACTAAAATTCCATTCTTTATTATCCACAACCTTAGCTCACTTTAGGCACTTCAAACTTTAGGCACTTTAGCTCACTTGATTAATAAACTATTTTTTTTCTCATCGAGTAACCATCTGAATAACCCCGCCTTTACAGGCAGCAGCACAGGTCCCGCATCCACCGCAGAGGGAAAGATCTACGCTGAACTCATCGCCGTCCCGTTTCCAGGCATCCCGGGGGCAGGCATCTACACACTCATCACACTGAACACAGATCCCGCAGTGAAGACAGCGCATACACTCTTCCTCAATCTGCAAAGAAGAATCTTCAAGCAGATATCTTTCCGGATGAAGATCTGCCGGGGGAATAGGGTCCTTCGTGAGGGGGACAAACTCTTTACCCTGAAGCAAAGCATGAACCTCCCGGGCACACTCCCGGGCCCATCCTATATGAGTAGTTATCAGACCGAGACCAGCAGCATCCCCCACAACAGATATTTTGGGATAGGCAGTCCGAAAAGAGGTATGTTCTCCAGAAGCGGTAAAAAAACCTCGATTATCCAAGCCTTTTTTCACTTCGGCGGGAAGAAAGTCCATGACCGGCAGTTCATTTATAAAAGCAAGCACAGTGTCGGTAGCGATGGTTTTGAAATTAGAAAGCCCATCTTTTACAATGGCTGAGTTTTTTGTTACCTCCTGCAGAAAAACCGGGTATTTAAAAGATACTCCTTCTTTTTCAAGCTTTTTAATCTCTTCTTTATTACCGGATGGGGTCTTGATATCGATTACGAGTATATTTTTTGGGTTCACACCGTTATGTATGGCTGCCTCGATACCATCAATAGCAGCCTCTCCACCACCAATAAAAAGCACCCGCTTACCGAGAATTACCTTTCTTCCAAGATTACATTCCTTAAGAAAATCTATGCCGGCTTTTATATTCTCCTTCCCTTTGACCGGAGGGATAAAGGCTTTATGAGCCCCGACTGACACAATCACGTGGTCGGACTCATTAAGAATGTCCCGGAGTTTTCCTTGATCAATGGTGGTGTTCAGGACGAATTTTACTCCGAGCGCTTCTATCCGTTTTATATCATGCTCCAGATCCTCGAGGGGCAATCTGGTGCGCGATATAACCTGATACATCTTGCCTCCCGGCCTGTCCGCAGCATCATAGACCGTAACCCGGTAACCCAATCGAGCCAGGTGATAGGCAGATGTCAACCCGGCCGGGCCGGCACCTATAACTGAAATTTCCCCCGAAAAATTTTCTGTCTTTTGTGGAGGCAAGTCGATCCGGTACCTTTTTGCCAGTTCAGCAGTGCGCACCGGAAAGTCCACCTTGCCTAACGTGCAGGCATCCATACACAAATGCGGACAGATGAATCCACAGCAACTATATATGAATGGGGTTACTTCATCAAGCAATTCAAATGCCTTGGCAATTTTTCCCTGACGTATATATCTTAAAAAACGACTGGTAGGGACTCCAGCCGGGCAGGCAGCCTCACAGGGAGAGGTGCGCTCCCTTTTTTCGGGTTTCAAATTAGTGTCAACTGGATAAGCCGGGTAATAGAATTTAGCAAATGGCCGGCTTCCCTGGGGAGATACCTTAATAATCTGCCGATTTATCAGTTTTTCCGCATCTAAATCAAATTCTCGGGCAAACTCTTCAATGATATTACGAACTCTGTTTATATCATATTCTGTGGGTTCCCGGACCAGGGTGCCAATTCCCAGCATATATTCGGGAACCTCGTATCCGAGGATGTAGATTTCCCCACCGTGAATACCGGTAGCCAGGGTCTTATCCGATCCGCCGCATACCAGTCCCTTGCAGTTTTCCCGGTTGAGTAATATCAATGTGCCTCCAGCCATGTATTCGCCCAGAAAATCTCCGGATGTGCCTCCTATCACAACTATGGGAATCTTATCTTTATAAGCCTTCATGTGGATACCAACTCGATACCCCACATCGTCACGAACAAAGAGTTTACCCCCCCGCATCCCATAGGCAAGAGCATCACCAGCAAGACCATGAACTACTATCTTTCCGCTATCCATGGTATTGGCAATGGCATTCTGTCCGTGACCATGGACCACGATGGTAGGCCCACCCATTCCATAGCCGAGATCTTCTCCCGGCACACCCTCGATTTCAATAAGAAGGTCCTTATTCGTAATCCCACTGCCAATGTAACGCTGACCCCGGACATTCTTCACTATGATGCGAGTAATGCCGGAATCTGATAATTTGCGTATTTTATTATTCAGTTCCTTGTAATAAATCCCCCTGGCATCCAAAACGGATGGCTTAGATTCAACTCTTTTATTCTCCTGCATACTTAATCCCAAGGATAGATAATTCTTTATCATTAAGGTCAACGCCTCGTAACATCAGCCGATTGCCACGGAAAGAACCAATATCGTAAATTCCATTTAATCCCATGATCTCCTGCATTTCATGATGCCATCCATTGATGAGGTTGGTGATCCGTTCCTCCGCCCATTCCACATCCAAACGTTGACTGATCATTGGATCGTTCGTGGTCAAACCCCACGGACATTTTCCACTACTGCATCGTTGACACCCATGACAACCACAAGCGACTAAAACCGGAGTGCCTATAGCTACTGCATCCGCCCCTAAAGCAATAGCTTTCATAACATCAGCGCTGTTACGAATTCCACCGGCCGCTACAATGGAAGCCTGATTCCTGATCCCTTCTTCACGAAGACGCTGATCAACAACTGCGAGGGCGAGTTCTATCGGGATGCCTACGTTGTCCCGGACAATGTTGGGGGCGGCTCCGGTGCCGCCCCGGAAACCATCGAGATAGACCATATCAGCGCCAGCGCTAACGATGCCACTGGCAATAGCGGCCACATTATGCACGGCAGCGATCTTCACACAAACCGGCTTATAACCACTGGTTTCTTTGATGGCATAGATTAAAAGCCTCAGGTCTTCGATAGAGTAAATATCATGTTGGGGAGCAGGAGAAATAGCATCAGAATACAAAGGAATCATCCGGGTTTCAGAGATGCCCTCTAAGACCTTCTCTCCCGGTAAATGCCCTCCGATGCCGGGCTTGGCGCCCTGTCCAATCTTAATCTGATAACCCCGCCCAATCTTTAAATACTCGGGACTTACTCCAAAACGCCCTGATGCAACCTGAAGAATGGCCCAGTCAGCATAGGGATAAAGATCCTTGTGCAGTCCGCCTTCTCCAGTATACCAAATAAGTCCGAGTTTTTTTGCCACCCGTGCCATAGCTTTTTGCAGATTAAGATTGATACTGCCGTATGACATAGGAGCAAACATAATCGGGATGTCCAAAGGAATAAGAGACTTTACCATCTCCGAAGGATCTCTAACCTCTCGAAAACTGGCAGCCTTTCGCCCCAGATAGGTATTTGTTTCCATCGGCTCCCGCTGGGGATCGATGGAAGGGTTGGTAACCTGGCAGGCATTAAACAACAGCTTATCCCAAAGAACCGGCAGGTTTGTTTCTGCGCCAAAGCCCGTCAAGGCAACCGAACCGGTCGAAGCCTGGAGATGAGCACGGTTAATGTGTTGCGGTGTCCAGATGCCATGGGGCCTCGTCACAAAAGGGTCTTCAACAATTCTTATCGCCCCCCGGGGACACATAACCTCGCATCGGTGACATGCTCCACATGCCAGTCGGTTGGCAACCGGTATTTTTTTGTCCCCCTGGGGGACCATTTTTATTTCATTAAAGGTGCACTCAATAGCACACTCTCCGCATCCATCACAAAGTTCGAGGTTAAAACTTGGCCTGAAGGTTGATTGTAATCCAAGTCTGGAAGTACTCACGGATAATCTCCTTAAGCTTCGTTTTGATATTGTATGATAACCGGTTGCCCGGCCCGAGGAGTGACTACCTGGGTGAAATCCTGCTCCATCTCATAAAGAGCAGAAACCTCACTGGCAAAATAGCTGTAGTCAGTCGTCGTGCCCACTGTCATCGGCCTCAGTTTGGTGTTATCGGTGATGCTGAACAACCCATTATCAAAACCAGCCAAAATTGCGAAGGGGCCATTCAGCATAGCCGCTTCATAAATAACCTTCATGGCAGTGATTCGATCCTGTTCTTTTCTATCGCTATATCGCTTGGTGCTTGCCCAGTAAGGTGGAGCCAGTACAGTTATAGCATCCATGATTGATAAGCCATGACGGCGTATCAAAATATCAAGAAGATAGGCGACCACCTCGGTATCAGTCTGTAAAGTGCAAATGTAACCGTTTGATTCAAGATAACGCTGATTGATTCCGTAAGAAGATATCTCCCCATTATGAACTATTGAGCATCCCAGCAGATTAAAGGGATGAGCACCTCCCCACCAGCCGGGTGTATTGGTGGGGAACCGGTTGTGTCCCACCCAGCAATAGCCCTGATATTCATCGAGCCGGAAGAACTCATAGATATCCTTTGGGGTCCCGACCCCTTTAAAGACTCCCATGTTTTTCCCGCTTGAGCAGACAAAGGCCCCGTTAATCGAGGTATTGATGTGCATCACCTTGTCGATGACAAAGTCGTCAGGATTGACATCATCTTCCCTCAGTTTGGGCTGCAGGAAATAACGCATGAACAGAGGATGATCGGTGATCACCTTATCCCAGATGGTCATTTCTTCGGTATGAGCTACCCAAAAGTGTTCATTTAAAAACTGTGATACCTCCTTCAAGGCAAAACTTGAGTCAGCCATCACATGGAAAGCATGATGGTCTTTATACACCGGAAAAATACCGTACGCTGCATACCCGGCTCCGAGACCATTACCCCGGTCGTTCTGGAGCACCATGGCCTTTTTGATCCGGGAACCATTTTCTTTTTCTCGTTGGTGACTTATCAATCCTGCTATCCCACACATTTTTGTCTCCTTAAAACATATCGCTGCGAATAGACTTCAAAGTAGATTTCATAGGTTTCCTAACTTGGGTGCCTGTTTACAAGGTTTTGATTATACGAATAGTAATTTCTTTTGATTTTACATTTTAAAGATATTCATTTCAATCCTTACTTAGGTTGAAGTATATTATCCAATGTGAGGAAATCTAACTTACAGGGAATAAATTAAGCAATTTTAAACTATTTATTAAATTTTACTAATTTTTTATGGAATGTTGTTTGCTAAACTTTATTAAATTAATTTAATATTTTTAAACAAAAAGTCAAGCAAAATTTTTCTTTTAACTACACTAATTAACAACGAATTTTTCATGTATAGTAGTTAAAATCATTAAGAAAAACTAAATTTACTATGCCTGATTTCCGCCTTCAATCAAAATAATGGTAAAAAATATCTTGACTTTTTTTATTTTCACTAAAAAATATAGGAATGCTCGAATTGCATCAAAAACACTGTAAATTTTTCTTGGGAAAAAAGCATATGGGAAAATACATTAGCTGCGGCATACCTTATTTAGATAAATTGATGGGCGGAATTTTACTCGGGGATAATGTCGTCTGGGTCGTTCAACCCGGTACGTATTTCGACTATTTCTCAGAACAATTCTTAACTGCTAAAGACCCTAAGCGATTCAAAACTGTTTATGTCAGTTTTGACTTTCCTCCCCATAAAATATGTACCCGCTATGAACGACTTTTTGATCACGGCGACTTCATCCTCGTGGATGCCTTTACGTTTGGGAAAGGAAAAGGTGATAACTACTTTCAATCCTTTTATGATGATGAATCAATTAGTTCCAACACTGATATTATCTGTATAAAGCATATGGCAGAGCCTGAGGTGTTTATTAACACGATGAGTGAATTGCAGGGTAAATTCAAGGATGGTTTTCTCTGTAAATATGTCTTTGACAGCTTAACGGGCATGCAGGAACTGTGGGGCGAACGAGACACGCTCCACTTTTTTACTTATACCTGTCCTAAATTATTCGAATTAAAGGCATTGGCTTACTGGCCTATCGTTAAAGAAGCCCACTCCAAATCATTTTTGGCAAATGTTACCCATATAACGCAATTAGTAATAAGTCTCAGCTTCCAAAAAGACCGAACCTGTGTCACAAGCTTTCTCAAGATGGATGGAAGGCCTTCTGAACTGTTACGTGAAAAGCATTACTACAGTTTTCATGACAATAAGTTAAACTTCGTCGGGTCTGCCGAACAAACAGAGACAAGCAGAGCCCCCGG
This sequence comes from Pseudomonadota bacterium, assembly GCA_021160085.1. Classification (GTDB taxonomy): domain Bacteria; phylum Desulfobacterota; class WTBG01; order JAGOGO01; family JAGOGO01; genus JAGHDE01. Next base: position 6,172 of record JAGHDE010000194.1, read on the forward strand.
AGAAACTCGACTAACCGCAGAGGGACAAGAAAAAACTGCCCGTTTTCCGCAAAAAGGGCTCGTTCAGATCGGTGCTCGGATTCGAGATTTGCGTTTAAAAAAACATGTCCCCCAAATAGAATTAGCTCGAATACTGCAAATTACGCCCAGCGCTTTGTCCCAAATTGAAAACAACCAATCTTTCCCATCTCTCCCGCTTTTCATTGACATTGCCCGTTATTTTGATGAGTCATTAGATTCGCTTCTTGCCGGTACCACAGCGCTTAATAAAACGTCAAGAAACCGACCGAAAAAGGGATAAAAAAAGAGGCATCGCCTTTTATTATCGTAAAACGAAGCCTCTTATCCATGATCAAAAATGATAAACGGGAAGTTTTTCTATGGTTTTGCCCGGATACATCCAAACCCTTCGCCAAGTCTGCACTGCACACAGGTGTCGGGCGACTCAAACGCCATCGATAACTGAGATTCGCACCCGCCGCACAGATATTCCTTCCCTATCTCCATCGGTCCATCACATGGAGTTATCTTCATGGGACATATCTCAATACACGACCAGCAGCGTTTACAAAAATCCGGCCTTTCGTAAAACGGCAAAGCAACGTGCCGGTCTTTTCCTCTCCCGACAAACCCCAGGGATTTTGACCTCCAAACCTCAGTGCAAACTCTCACACATTTGCCACATAATATACAACTTTTGTTGCGAAACGGAAAGCGAACCTTGGTGACACCACATCGTACAGCAATATCCTGAGTCGCGCGGGAATTTGGAGCCTCCGCCACCAGCATCTCAGCAATCACCTTTCTCGCTTTAAGAATCTTTTCAGTGTGGGCAAGAACCGTCATCCCTTCCTTTGCTTCAAGAGTACAGGAAGCCGTAACCCGAGATTTGCCATTTTCGATTACTTCAACGATGCACAAACGACACGCACCGAGGGGTGTTAAATCTTCCATATGGCAAAGGTGGGGAATACAGATGCCATACTCTAATGCAGCATCCAGGACAGATGTTCCTTTCGGTGTCTTGATTTTTGCTCCGTTAATGGTCAGGTTTACATAATTAGACATGATAATCCCCTTCATTAGGTTAAGATAACAGCATCAAACTTACATTGTTCTATACAAATCCCGCATTTTTCACAAAGCTCGTCTTTGATTACATGAAGTTTTTTCTTCTCTCCTGAAATAGCGCCGTGAGGGCACGCTAATAAACAAAGACCGCAACCATTACATTTTTCCTCATCGATGGAATAGTGAATCAATGCCCGACAAACACCGGCCGGACATCGTTTCTCATTAATATGCGTTTCATATTCGGAACGAAAATAACGCAGTGTCGAAAGCACAGGATTCGGTGCGGTTTTGCCCAGGGCACATAATGAGCCGATGGTGACAGTTTCAGCAACATCTTCCAATAAATCAAGCTGTTCTTCTGTCCCCCGTCCTTCAGTTATATCTGTAATAATTTCGAGCATTCTATCGATACCAATACGGCAGGGAACGCACTTACCACAGGATTCATCCTGCAAAAAGGTCAAAAAATATTTTGCCACGTCAACCATACAGGAATGTTCATCCACAACAACCATACCACCGGATCCAACCATGGACCCGGCATCATTCAAAACTTCAAAATCCACCGAAAGATCAAATTTGTCAACCGGCAGACAGCCACCCGAAGGTCCACCCGTTTGGACAGCCTTTATTTGAGCGCCGTTTTGTGAGCCTCCACCAATATCATTAATAATGGTGTTAAGTGTGGTTCCCATGGCAACTTCCACCAAACCAGTATTTTTGATCTGGCCGGTTAAAGCAAATATCTTCGTCCCCTTGCTGTTCTCAGTGCCTTTAGCAGCAAACCATGCGCCCCCATTAGTAACAATTGAAGGAATGTTGGCCCAGGTTTCCACATTGTTAAGAGTTGTGGGCATATTCTTGAAACCCTGCTCGGTGGCATGAATATCTTTCGGCTGTGGTTCACCAACCTTTCCTTCCAACGATTCCATGAGTGCTGATGACTCCCCACAAACAAAGGCCCCAGCACCTCGAGATATCCGAATGTCAAAGTTAATCCCGCTTCCCAAAATATTTTCTCCCAGTAAACCGAGTTCTCTCGCCTGACCTACGGCGATCTGGGAATGCTTAACTGCCAGAGGATATTCATTCCGTACATAAATATGTCCCTGTTGGGCACCAATGGCATAAGCGCCAATCAGCATGCCTTCAAAGATGGCGTGCGGGTTTCCTTCCAAGAGGCTCCTGTCCATATAAGCACCGGGATCACCCTCATCAGCATTACAGATGACATGTTTTTCTTTACCGTCAGCATTATAGCATTCATTCCATTTTTTCCATGTCGGAAATCCTGCCCCTCCACGTCCACGAAGTCCGGATTTTTTTATTTCTTTAATAATGTCTTCGGGAGACAACGTGGTGATAACTTTAGCAAAAGCCGCATATCCTCCGTTTGCTATATACTCGCCAATATCGCATGGATCCAAAAGCTTGTTCTGGCCAAGGATAGTACGGTCCTGAGA
>JAGHDE010000212.1 GCA_021160085.1 Pseudomonadota bacterium
CAGTCCCATCCAGATCATCAACCCCAAAGTTCTGGAGGATCTGGGCCATATCAGTTCCCGTCATTATCCAGTAGGCCTTGATATGATCAAAATTGTCCAGCAAAATACGACTCAGGGTGTGTACTTTAATATCCAGCATGCCGGTTGTTTCTCTTCCTCCCAGAGCAGTGTTTTGAGGATGATAGGGCAGGGGGATAAACGCCAGAAATCCGCCGGTTTCCTGCTGTAGTTCCCGAAGCTTGATTAGATGGTCTATCCTTTCCTGGGGTGTTTCAATATGACCGTAGAGCATGGTGGCATTACTTTTTATTCCTAATGAATGAGCAATCCGGTGAAGCTCCAGCCAGCGTTCCCCGCTTATTTTTTGGGGACAGATTTTTTTTCTTACCCGGGGAGCAAAAATTTCTGCACCTCCTCCGGGGATGCTGTCTAACCCGGAAGCTTTGAGTTCCCTGAAAGCATCTTCTACACCGCAGCCGGATAGATCAGCCATATGCTCTATTTCGGTCACCGTAAATGCCTTCAGGTAAACTTCAGGATATGACTTTTTAATGGCAGAGAGCATGGAGGTATAGAAGCTCAGATCTTTATAAGGATGTACTCCTCCCACAATATGGAGTTCAGTCGTTCTTTCGGTGATAGTTTCCTGAACCCGGGCCATTATTTCTTCCGGCCCCAGATCATAGGCTTCCGAATCTCCTTCTTTACGGGAAAAGGCGCAGAACCGGCAATTATTAATGCAGATGTTACTGGGGTTTAAATGGGCATTAATATTATAATAGGTATAATTTCCATTCTTCTTTTCCCGGATCAGGTTAGCCAGGTTGCCAAGCAGGAAGATGTCGTTGCATTCCATGAGCAAAAGCCCTTCTTCACGGGAAAGGCTTTCACCTGATGCAACCTTTCTTGAAATTTCTATAAATCGCTTGTTGTCTATAGCTTTTTGTAACACTGAGTGTTTCTCCACTCAAAGGGATTTTTTGGGCAAAAGACTTTTTAGTTAGAGAACCAGAATTCGGGATAACTTGTTTTGAACATTAAAATATTCGAATTTAGGATTTGTTTCGTATTTCGGCCTGCCCTGGCGCGACTTGCCCGGAATATAGCGTTAACGGTATAATACCTCAAATCGGAAACTATAGACCTCAGACTCTGCAAGCCAGGTCTGGGCCAGGGATTTCCGGTTTATCCGGGTCAGGGTGTAAATTCCGCCTTTACCTTTTCAGGGAGAAGGTTAGCCTTAAAGCTCATATTTAGAAATGTCTGAATTGCTTCACGCCCATCCTCTCCGTAGTCCAGGGTATCTTCATTGGCATAAAGATAAAGATATTCATCGATAAGCTCTTTGCTGAAAATATCTTTTCGTTTTCTATTTTTCTGATTCAAAATACTCTCCAACACACTATCCCGATTATTTAGAGCATATTGAATAGATCTTTTCAAACAGGATGAAATTGAACAAATTGTTTCTTCCCCTAACGATTTTTTTATGACGGTTCCGCCAAGCGGCAAAGGAAGCCCGGTCTTTTGGAACCACCACTCCCCAATATCAGCAATCAGATGATAGCCTGATTGAGAGTAGAGGAGGCGTCCCTCATGGATTAGAAGGCCGGCATCTACTTCACCCTGGTCAATAGCATTAAATATCCGGTTAAATGGAACAATAGGGATGGTCGTGGTTTTGGTTTGAGGAGAGATCATCTTTAAGATAGAATGAGCCGTGGTTTTTTCACCGGGAGTAGCTATTGTTAAGCGCGGTAAATCTTCAATGGTATAAGGATTTCGGGATACGATAACTGGGCCATAATTTCTTCCCACCGACCCACTGTGGGGAAAAAGCAGATAGGTATCAGTAAGAAAGCCATACGCATAAATGGAGACCGCGGAAATATCAGGTTTGCCTTTTAGTGCCCGGGTATTTAAATCTTCGGTATTTCCCGTGCGCAGCGTAAAATGAAACGGTTCAGTATCGATAAGATTCTCTTTTAATGCCCAGAACATGAAGGCATCATCTGAATCAGCGCTGTAATAAAGAGTAATTTCTTTTTTCATCTGAAAGTAGTCTCACCTGTTGTTGAGGTGGTTAGAAAAATTTTTTAATCGCTCATGGAACTCTATTGTAGCTTGATATCCAGAACCGGACTTCCATCAATTGCATCGAGACCTTCAACGTAGAGCGTTGTTCCTTCTATTTTTACTAAGGTGACATCCTGAACAGCTATCCTGGAAAGCCGGTCGGGAGTTCGGGAGGCAAAAACGCCAACTGACTTTCCATCAAGGCCTCTTTTGAATACCGACCTGACCGGTCTTGCTTTATGGAAATAATAGACAACAGTCAAATGTTTTTCTTCTTCCAGTTTATACATAAAGGATTTCTGTGAGGGTATAAGTTCGATGCGGGATATCTTGCCGTCTCCAACCACCCCAAAACCCGTACGAGTTCTTTGTGACGTGCTTCTGACAATACCGATAGGATACACTTCAACCGGCTCAGTAGCTCCATACATACATTTGACGCAAATGGAGGCATCATCTACAATACAGAGCTTTTTTTTCTCCACCTTTTTGCCGCACTTGCTGCACTGATGTTTTTGCACGGTTAAACGTCTTCCCTTAAAG
>JAGHDE010000246.1 GCA_021160085.1 Pseudomonadota bacterium
CCTTTTTGACCGGGGACTTAGAACTTTATCTTAAAGCTCATACAGGGTCTCATCATACGTGATCTTTTTGATTCGTTTTCTACCCTTTTCATTTTTTTTAAATATATTTTCCGGATTTAGCTGGCCTCCCATTTCGGCTTCAATTTTTTCCGGATCTTCTCCTGACTCCATTCTGCGCAGGGCTTCTTCCATGCCTTCATCTAATCCTTTGCCGGTTGCTTCGGCCATTTTACGCAGAAGGATAGCAGCCTCTCTCGGATCGTCACCATTTAAGCTGGGCATTTCTTTTTCCATTATACTGAGAGCTTTTTCTGCCTTGGTTTCATCAAATAAAAAATCTTGAGAATCGCTTTCTTCCGTTTTGCTTGAGAGCGTGGCAAATCAAAAACTGTTATTATCGCAACACTTTTTTTGAAGCCGGGATCGCGAAATTATTATCTAAGATAATCGATTTGGCGATGGTCTGTAAAGAACTTCTTAAATATCAAAGCATCAAGATAGATTTTTCAGTAAAGAATGGAAAAGCGGAGAAATTTCCCCGTGTAATTTCCCCACTTAATATCTATCTGGTCCACTTGGGAAAAGGGAGGACCAGTATGACACCACTGAACCAACGCCTCTACTTCTGCTTGTTTCCCTTCGAAGACCGCTTCTACTGTTTCATCCTCTTTGTTCTTCACCCATCCAAAGACAGTGTGTTTTTCGGCCTCCTTTTGGGTGTGAGCTCGAAAGAAAACGCCTTGTACCACTCCTGTTATGATCACATGAGCACGGACCTTTTTCATTCCTTCAACTTCTTAAAAAGAGGTTTGGATTAATTGGGATAAAATATAGAGGTTATTAGTCTGCTCCAGGTTATAGAGATTTAACCCGCTTTTACGGCTGGGAATTTATATAAATTTTTGTCCCCTTCTTCAGCAGTTCTAAATAGTGCAAGGCTTTTTTGGAATATTCTGAGCCTTTGGGAACGTTCAAACAGAGTCTGTAGAGATACTCAGCCTGACGAAGACTTTCCTGAGCTTTTTCTTGGTTTTTTCTGAACGGTTTGTGACTAAAGCTATGGATCTCATAAAGGAGGTGAAATCGGTAGCCCATCTGAAACAGTATTTTCGGACGAAGGCTGGTGCCGGGATACTTTGTCAGAAGCTTTTCCAAAGAGGAAATCTCTTGATTGATTCGCAAAGGATCTTCATCATACTCCTTTTCCCAGGGAATGAGGTTGTAAGAGGCTTCATCCGCATAATGACTCCCTGGATTTTTTTCTAACAGATTGCGATAGACCTTTTTATTATAAGCCAGATATTCTTTCTCACTTTCCCAACAGTTATAATGCTCGTATTTTTCCAGAAAGTTGGCCCGAGCTTTTGCTTCATTCACCCCTTCACCCACCGGATCTTGATATTCCTGTTTCAGCAACCCTTCAAACGATTCCCCCATCCTCATCAGTACAGCATCCCTGCCCTTTGATTGCGGGTACTGAGAAAGAAATTGCTGGGAGATCGTTATGCTGCTTTCATAGGCCCGATTTTCAAAGGCAACCATTATTTCTCTAAAGAGTTCCCGCTCCGGGTCTTTTTTAGGAGTTTTCTGTCCGGGGATAAGACAGCCGGCAGTAAAAAAGATTAAGAAAAGGCAAACTATTAAAAAATTTCCTTTCATTCTGAGTCCGGCTTTTTTTTCAACGATGTTGCATAACTGCATTTCGGATAATTGGGACAAGCAAGAAATAGTTTTCCGAATCGGTTTCTTCTTATCACCAGAGATGCGCCACATTTTTCACATTTCTGGTCGACTGACTGCTCCTCGGTCTTTGGGCCGGGGGAGAGTGGTTTGGTGTTTTTGCACTCGGGATAACCTGAACACCCTATGAAAGTTCCAAAGCGACCTCTCCTTAGCATCATTGGACGACCACACTTCTCGCAGATTTCTTCGATTTTTTTTTGACTGTCACCAATTGAATCTTGCTCATCACCAAGCGGTTTCATAAATCTACATTTTGGATAGCCGGTACACCCTAAAAAACGGCCGTATTGTCCGAGTCTGTTTACCAGAGGCTCTCCACACTCAGGACACTTTTCATCAGTAGGCTCGCTTACGATATCTGATTTTTTAACCTCGCTGTTTTTGACCTTTATCAACTGAATGAAGGGTTCCCAAAATTCCCGAACCGCAGACTTCCATTCACCTTCTCCATGGGCGATATTATCCAGCCCTTCCTCTACCTTAGCAGTAAACTGGTAATCCACATAGTGCTGGAAGTGATCTTTCAACAGTTTATGGACGATCATTCCGATCTCCTGGGCGATAAATTTTCTTTCCACGAGTTTTACATACTCTCTTTCCTGAAGCACGCTGATAATTGCAGCATAGGTAGAGGGTCGCCCGATTCCGTATTCCTCAAGCGTTTTTACCAGCGATGCCTCTGTATACCGAGGAGGGGGCTTGGTAAAGTGCTGTTGGGGAATGAGATTGACCAAGGTTAGTTTCTGATTATTAGAAAGAGGGGGGAGGGTGTTGGCATTTTTGTCTGCTCGGGGTCCTCTGGCTTGGAAAAGAACTTTTCTGAACCCTGAAAATTTTACTGTTGACCCGCTGGCTCGAAAGATATGGCCTTTTCCTCCCAGTATATCGACTGATATTCTGTCTTCAACAGATGGAGACATCTGACTGGCCAGAGCCCTTCTCCATATAAGATCATAAAGCTTATGTTGATCAGGAGTTAAGGAAGGTTTAATACTGTCAGGAGATTTTAATATATCAGTGGGCCGGATAGCCTCGTGTGCTTCCTGGGCGGTTTTGGATCTCTTTTTGAAGTGACGAACAGTTTTGTTCACATAAGGGAGCCCAAATTGTTCTTGAATAGATCTTCGTATGTTTTTTATCGCTTCAGCAGCAATATGAAAACTGTCAGTACGCATATAAGTAATAAGCCCTTCACTTTCCCCTTTGATATCCACTCCTTCATAAAGCTTCTGGGCAATGGACATGGTTTTTTTTGCTGAAAATCCTAATTTAGTACTTGCTTCTTGCTGTAATGTGCTGGTTATAAGAGGGGGTGGAGAGTTTTCTTTTCTCTCTCTGGGTTTTATTTTTTTGACCAGGTAGGAAGCATTTTCAAGGTTGTTTATTATTTTCTTGGCGTCATCCTCGCTTTGGATCGCCATTTTATCGAGCTTGTTGCCATCAATCTCGATCAATAGAGATTTAAAGGTTGTTTCCGGAGATGGAGATTCGGAGGAAGATAATTCTGATGTTATGGACCAATACTCTTCTTCTTTGAAAGCCTGAATTTCAGTTTCCCTTTCACAGATCATACGAAGGGCGGGAGATTGAACTCTTCCGGCGGAAAGACCAAAGCGCACCTTTCGCCAGAGGAAAGGGCTTAAATTGAATCCGTAAAGATAATCCAGCACAGAACGGGCCTGCTGGGCATCGACCAGCGGCATCGAGATTTTCCGGGGATGTTTTATGGCCTCTTCTATGGCCGTGGCGGTTATCTCGTGAAATGTTATTCTCTTGATATCAACTTGCTTCTTCTTTTTTTTGTTATTGTTAAGCCCCAGAGCTTCCAAAAGATGCCAGGCAATAGCTTCCCCCTCGCGATCAAGGTCAGTAGCCAGGTAGATATTTTTACAACTCGGAACCATTTTTTTTATCTGGGTTACATTTTTTGCGCTTTGCTCCAAAATTTCGTAGTGAGGTTCGAAATCATTATTTATGTCTACAGAATTAGGTCGACTGGGAAGTCCCCGGACATGTCCCATACAGGCTGCGACCTCAAAATTTTTTCCCAGGATTTTTTTTATGGTTTTTACTTTTGCGGGTGATTCAACAATGACTAAGGATTTGGACATTTTTTTATGATTCCAACAAGTTTTTAAACATTTTCCCCGAAAACTGTTTTACCAAACCTTGTAATTCAAGATCTAACAGCATGCTTGAAACCTTATTACTGGGCAATCCGCTTTTCTGTATCAAGGTGTCAATATGGATCGGGTTTGTTTCCATCAAAGCAAGTATTTTTTGACACTCAGACGTTAATTCTTTTGGCAACGCTGGCGTTTTATTCTCCCTTCTGTTCGATATCTTATAGCCTTGAGGAAGAATTTCTTCAATAATATCTTCAGGATCCATTACCAGCTTGGCTCCCTCTTTGATCAGCCGGTTGGTTCCTTTGCTCCAGGGCGAATCAACATTTCCGGGAACGGCAAAAACTTCCCGCCCCTGTTCCAGGGCGAGCCTTGCGGTAATAAGGGACC
>JAGHDE010000242.1 GCA_021160085.1 Pseudomonadota bacterium
AAATACTCCTTTGGGCAAAGGGCCACTAAGTGATAACTATATTATTAGACGACAGGCAATTGTCCGTAAAATTCCTTGTTTCACGACTATTTCTGCGGCAGCGGCAGCAGTCAATGCAATTGAAGCGAGTATGAAACAGAAAGGATTTCTTGCTGAAGAAGAAACGCTTAGCCAGCGCTTAAAAAAGTCTCTGGAGCTGTCGATTTTTATGAGTGTTGATTATAAAAATCGAAACGAAAAACTTGTATCACTTGTCCGGATACTGAACCAGATCAAACCCCAGATTCTGGCTACTAAGGGAACAGCTGTTTTTTTTAACACCTATGGGATAAAGGCAAAAGAGGTGGTTCCCCGAATCTCGGATGGCAAGGGAAAGAGCATTATTGAATATATTACAAGAGATAAGGTCGCTTTTATTCTTAATGTAGTGGACAAAAAAGGAGAACGCGCGGCGAGCGATGCTTTTATCATTCGACGGGCAGCGATTAATAAATCGATTCCTTATTTTACTACCATTGAGGAAGCATTGATGGAATTGCAGCAGAAAAGGCAATTACCTCTTTTCCCAAAAAGGATAAAAAAACTTCAGGAATACCACGTTCCCTTTCATTTCCCAAAATCTTTCTATAGTAATTAATTAAACAATGTATAAAATTCTGGTTGTTGATGATGAAAAGGGAATACGGGAATTTCTCGAAATTACCTTGAAAAAAGAGGGCTATGACGTATCTCTGGCCTCGAGCGGTGAAGAGGCTATTGCCTTATGTGAAAGGGGGGTATTCGATCTTATCCTTGCTGATATCAAAATGCCGAGGGGAGATGGCAACACGGTTCTTAAGCAGGTTAAAAAGATGCATCCCGAAACCGTTGTGATCATGATTACAGCTTATGGGTCATTGGAATCTGCGGTGGAGGCTATGAAAGAAGGGGCATTCGATTATATATCCAAACCATTCAATGTGAATGAACTAAAAGCTCTTCTCAAGAATGCCATCAGAAAGCGACAATTAGAGCAAGAGAGCCTCCCGGAAGAAGAATTTTTGGAAAAGGATCGTTTCGATAATATTATTAGCAGCAGCCCGGAAATGAGAAAAATCTTCACCCTCATCCCCCGGGCGGCCAGTGCCAAAAGCAATATCCTTATCATTGGAGAGAGTGGGACCGGTAAAGAGCTTGTTGCCAGATCGATTCATCAGCGGAGCAACCGAAAAAACGAACCTTTTTTGACGATAAATTGCGGAGGGATTCCTGAGAATCTGTTAGAAAGCGAGCTGTTCGGGCATAAGAAGGGCTCGTTTACAGGGGCCACTACCACAAAAAAGGGGCTTTTTGATGCTGCTTCCGGCGGCACCATTTTCTTAGACGAGATAGGAGACCTTCCTCTTTCCCTTCAGGTAAAGCTTCTCAGGGTAGTTCAGGAGAAAACTTTTACTCCTGTAGGTGATACCCAGGAACTGAACGTAGACGTCAGGATTATCTCAGCCACCAATCAAGACTTGGAGGGAAAGGTCATTGATAAGAAGTTTCGGGAGGACCTCTATTATCGTCTTAATGTTATTCAACTCAGGATACCCCCTCTCCGAGAGAGAACGATGGATATTCCCCTTCTTGCTCAATATTTTCTGGAAAAATATTCTCGAGAAATGGAAAAAGAAATCAAACAGATCTCCGCATATGCTGTTGACGCGTTAAAATGTTACCATTTCCCTGGAAACGTGAGAGAATTGAAAAATATTATAGAACGTAGTGTAGCTTTAGAAACATCCAACATTATTCTCCCTGAGAGTTTAGTGCTTGCTGCCTATAAGCAGGGCCGAAAAGAAATCAGTGCGTTTGATATGGATATACCTCCAGAAGGGATGGATTTGGATGAAATTATGAATAAGATGGAAAAGAACTTATTATTTAAAGCACTGGAAAGAAGCCATGGAGTCAAGAAAAAAGCGGCTGAACTTCTCAATATCTCATTTCGTTCTCTTCGTTACCGCCTCGAAAAACAGGGGATTAGCGCTCCTGATGATGAATAGATAGCATTATTCCTTCCAGAATTCCGGAATCGATAACCCTCAGGGTTGAGAACCCAAAAGTATTCATTATACCTTTAACAATGAGAACTCCCGGGATTATAAGATCCTCCCGTCCTTTCTGGAGCCCTGCTATTAACAGGCGTTCCGCAGCAGTTTTTTTCGTTAATTGTTGAAAAATTTCCACAATTCTTCCACTATTCAGGGTGTGATTGGTCACCCGTGTACGTTCATACTTGACCAATTTCAAGTCTATCGCTGCTAATGTGGTTGGTGTTCCGGCTATGCCGATAAGGATAACTCGACAATCCGGCTTAAATGGATAAAGACCATAATCGCGGAAGCGTTGCTTGACCGGTTGAATTTTGGCCTGGATGGTTTTATCTAAAGCGACCAGTTCATTTTTTTGCGGAGGGTCATTGAGGAGAAATACCTCTGCCAGGTGAACGACGCCCAGATCAATGCTTTCCATCGTTATGTGCCGGGTTCCTTTAGTGAAAATGAATTCCGTGCTTCCTCCTCCAATATCAAAGATAAGGGCATGATCAAACGCTTCCTGCAACGGCAAGAGGGCTCCCTTAGCAGCAAGCATGGCCTCGGTCACTCCAGAAATAAGGTGGATTTCTATTCCTGCTTCTTTCCGGACTTTTTCGATAAAAGTGTCTTTGTTGAGTGCCCTTCGGACAACACTGGTAGCAACTGCAATAACTTCATCTGTCCTCAATTTTGTTATAATTTTTTGAAAATCTTTGAGTCCATCGATAGTTCTGGCCATGGCTGCTTCTGATATACCTCCTTCGGAGGCAAAACCACCTCCGAGCCGGGTTATCAATTCCTTGCGAAAAATCGGCTTAAACCCCTCATTGTTCTGGCAATCCGCCACCAAAAGCCTGATGGTGTTTGTTCCAATGTCTATGGATGCAGCTCGCATACTCTTCCTGTAGTCAAAAAATAAACTCAAATGGTAACAATTTTTTATCAAAAAGCTTGAAGTGTAAAGTGAACTAAAATTTCTCGACTTTAGATCACTTTAGGCACTTTTTGGTTCCGGCTTGTCCGAGTCAGGAATTATATACGACAAACTGTTGTGGTTTGCAATCAGACTCTAAGCCAGACTGGATAATTCATCAAAAAACGCCTGGTAGCTCTCCTTACCAAAAAGGCAAAAGATCACCTTTTCTATAGTTGTATCTTCTTTTAAATAGGTTATGGTGTTGGAGAGCATAATATGGGCACATCGGTCGATGGGAAATCCGAAGATGCCTGCACTGATAGCTGGAAAGGCGAGGGTTTTGATATTGTTTTCTTCCGCTATCCTGAGGGTGTTCACCGTAGCGTTTCGCAGTTTTTCGTCTTCATTGCCTTCCCCCATTCGTGGCCCCACAGCATGAATAACATAGCGGGCCTTCAAATTTTCTCCGGTTGTGATTACTGCTCCACCCACAAAAATGTTTCCGATTTTATCACATTCAGCCTGAATGGCAGGTCCGCCTTTGCGTCTTATTGCTCCTGCCACACCAGATCCCAACTGGAGCGCTTCATTAGCAGCATTGAC
>JAGHDE010000218.1 GCA_021160085.1 Pseudomonadota bacterium
CAATTACCAACTCTTTTGAAGATGATTCATTTTAAAGAACCTGGGGTAATACAAATGTGCCATACTTTTTCTCCGGCGAGAAAATTATTATCTATTTTTTTATTGGATGTCAAATGATACGATAAATTTTTCGCAGGCTATCAAAACGCTCTATCTTTTCAACTCGTTCCAAGCCTTTAAATCTATTATACCCCCCAAAGTGCATCCCGCAAACCAGATGATCGCTCAATGCGGTGGGCAACAGCGTCTTTAAAAACACTTTCCACTCCCTCGATTTTAATCGATTTTTTCGCTCGGGTAATACCCGTATATATTAGTTCACGAGTCAAAACCGGACTTTGTCGGTCAGGCATAACAAACAGCACATCGTCAAACTCCGACCCCTGGCTTTTATGAACCGTCATGGCATAAACGGTTTCGAGTTCCGGCAGCCTGACGAGGGAAAACTTTCTTACCGCGCCACCCTCAGACGAGAAAAAAGCATGGGGTTCGTTATTCATCTTGGGATCCGGTAGAATAATTCCCACGTCACCATTAAACAGTCTCAAATCATAATCATTGTGGTCAATCAATACCGGCCGACCCGGGTACCACTTACGGTCAGTTACTATGAGCTTTTCTTTGGTCAAAATCTCTTCAGACAGGTGATTTAAAGCCGCCACCCCGTAAGGACCATTTCTAACGGCACATAATATCCGGAAACGGTCAAATAAGCGCAAAGCCTCCTCAGGATCAGAAGCCTTCAAATACCGTTCAAATCCGGTTATAATTCTCTCCTTTAATATATCGAATAAAGCATTTGGCCGGGGCAACGTTGACCATTTGATATCCTGAAACTTATTGCTTTTCAAAATCCTCAATGCCCGATTACCATCCCCTTTATTTACTGCCCGGCTTACTTTATCTATTCCGCTGTCGCTTCCAAAACGAAAACTTTTTTGAAGATGCACAATACAATTATCCATTCCTGATTCATCATCAGTTGTTTTTATATCTACTGTCTCTTCGGTTATACTTTGGATTATTTCACTGTATTGTCTGGTAAAGCTGTGCACCCGGCCGGTATCACAGATATCGCCCAGCACAGCGCCAGCCTCTACCGAAGCAAGCTGATTTTTATCTCCCAAAAGAACCAGCCGGGAATTCAGGGGAATGGCCTCGTTAAGTTTAGACATCAAGGCCAGCGATACCATAGAAACTTCATCTACGACCACAACATCAAAAGATAGCTTATTTTCGCCGTTATAACGAAAATAAGGAGAATAAGGAAGACTTCCCAGAAGTCTATGGATGGTGAAAGTTTCTTCCGGGATCGCTTGTTTTATTTCCTCAGAACAGTCCAGCCCTTTTTTGGCATTTTTAACCGCCGTTTGTAAACGGGCAGCAGCTTTCCCGGTAGGGGCGGCAAGAGCTATCCGCAAAACACGTGTCCTGGCTTGTTCTAAAAGCAATACCAGGATTTTTACCACTGTTGATGTTTTCCCGGTTCCCGGTCCTCCGGAAACAACGCAGAATTTTTTTAACACCGCAGTAGCAGCCGCTACCTTTTGCCAATCGGTATCTTCTGCCTCATTCACCGGAAAAATTCTCCTGAGCCCTTCTCGAAGCAAAGGGAAATCAATAGTTTCATCAGGCTTGGCAATTCGCTTTCTTAGAGTGACTGCCAGTTTCTTTTCATAATCCCAATACCGGTAAAGATAAAGACGTGATTTATCATCAAGGATGAGGGGCTTGTAATCTCCGGGCATACCCACTATCGGGCAGGATTCCAATAATGTACGCCAGGCAGAAAGTTTCGGGCACACAATAACTTCATTTTCAGACCCTTCCGGAAGCAATGGTTTGCCGGCCAAAGAGGCAAGGTCAAGGCATATATGCCCTTCCCCCGTGAATTTGCTAACCAGTGCGGCAGCAAGGGCAAGCTCCGCAACCCCATTTTCCGCAAGCCTTAACATGAATCCGGCAAAATGAACGTCAAGAAGCGACAGAATTCCATTATCGTAAAGACGGTTTATATCTTCATTTTTCATTTTGCTGTTGCATCAGTTAGAATGGGCTATTAAACTACGGCTTAATTCGTTTATCAATTTTTCAGATGGTTTGGTTCTGTATATCCCGAAATCCGGGCCTTTTTCCGGATCCACCCCTCGTAAAAAGATATAATAAACGCCACCAAAGTGGCTATTGTAGTTATAGTCCGGAAACCGCATGCTCAGGTATTGATTCAAAGCAACGGTATATATGTGGTACTGAAGGATATAATATTTTTCTTTCATAACTTCAGCCAGAGATTCCCGGCCATAGTCCTCCACCCTGCTTCCCAAAAAATTGGATTTCCAGTCCACCAGATAAAAAGCGCCGTCAAATTGGAAAATCAAATCTATGAACCCTTTCATAAATCCTCTGGCCGGCAGAAAATGCAGCCTTTCGATCTGTTCAGGAAATTGCGAGGGTAGTTCCACACCCGCATATTTTAAAAATATACTTTTCAGCTTTTCAGGTGAAATAGATCGTAATGGGAAATAAAACTCCAATTCGCTTACGCGGTCTTTTATTGGTATGCTTGATAAGATAAAGTCCTTACGTTTTCGATCAAGTGAAACTGATAAAACCTTATTGATCATGGTGCAAATCGTGTCTTGCCATATTATTTCAAAACTGTATTTCTCAAGTTTATCGATTACCAGTTTTTTTATCGAGGAATCGTCTTTTCCTTCAAAATCCAAATGTTCTAATATGTCGTGCATAAACGTTCCCGCCTTTGTTCCCCTGGGAAAAGAGAAAATGCTTGAGGACAGCTTCTGAGAACTCGATCCTTCAGAATCCTCTTGCTCATAGCCACCAGCCAAACTTATGGCATCCCGGTCTGCCCTTTCGTCACCATGCAGACTGCCGGATACGAGAGTTGAAAAACTTGCAATACGCCACTCACGATCTATCTTCCCCGCAAATTCCCGGCAGGTCAGAGCAACCTTCTTATCTAACAGGGGAGAATGCTCTTTGGCCGCCCCCACCGGCATTTCAGAAAGACTGATAGTTCCCCCGCTCTTATCTGAAAGAGTTTTTAACTCCGTGATCACATCTTCATCAGATAAACTATTAAACCTTTCTCCGGCAGCGCTGACAACATTTCCCCCTTCACATAAACCCGGTTGATGGAGAAGGTAAGCAGGAGCCGAGGTATCAGCCTCATTGAAACGACCCCAGACCAGGTAACAGCGGTTTTTTGCCCGGGTTAAAGCCACATACAAAAGCCGCAGATCCTCCGCAAGAATTTCCTTCTCTGCAAACACACGGTTTTCATCCCTTGATTCGGAACCTATATCAAGTGTTAACCTTCTGTTGTCGGATTCATTGTGAAACATAAAGGGTTCTTTTGATTTTTTGATTCTTGATCCTCCCCAGGCAAATGGGCAAAACACAACTGGATATTCAAGGCCCTTGCTCTTGTGGATCGTTATGAGCTTGACGGCTTTCTCATCACTTTCCAGGCGGAGGGGGTGTTCCTCTATCTTCGTTGTTTTACCCTCTCTCTGTTCAGAAAGCCATTTAAGCAACCCTGCCATCCGCAACTTTTCTTCAATCGCTCTCTGATGAAGAACTTCTGAAAGATGCAACAGATTTGTATTGCGCCGTTCCCCATCGGGAAAAGACATGAGGCGAGGCAAGACACTTTCTTCTAAAATCAGATACCTGAACATCCGAAAAAAACCCCGCTCCTCCCAGATATCGTGGCACAACTTGAATTTAGCCAGCCAATTTTCCCAACCGGTTTCATCTCTCATCATACAGTCCAGCTTTTCTCCGCTGACTCCTAACATATCCGTTGTCAGGGCTGCCCTCACGATCCTTTCATTGTTCGGATCAATAATGCCGGTCAGAACCCTCTCCATTTCCAGAGCTTCATGGGAATCAAAAAGGTTGCCGGTGCTGTAAAGAACGCTGGGAATATGAAGAGTCGAGAGGGACTCTTGCATCAGGCGCGCCTCATCATTCGTCCTCACTAATACAGCGATATCCCCTTCCAGCAAAGGTCTTTTCCCTAATAAAGCCCGGTTTTTTCTGCCAAGTTCCAGCAGTCTCGAGATTTCCCCTGCCACGGCCTCAGGGATCATTTTCCTTGCCTGGGTTTTGCTAATCGGCTTTCCCTTGTCGGCATTCAAAAGCCAAAGCTGAAAAGGAGGTTCGGATTGTCCATTTAGTCTAAAAAGTTCAGAATCTTTCTTAGGCGCCGGCCTGGCCGGGTGGAATAAAATCTCTCCATAGACAAAAGGATGGGCCTTGTTGACAAAGATGGCATTGATTGCTTTTATTAAATCCGGTTGGGATCTCCAGTTCTCCCGAAGGGTATACCGGGATGCAACCTCTTCCGCAGCTTCCATGTAAGCAAAGATATCAGCGCCCCGGAAACTGTATATAGCCTGCTTGGGATCACCGATAAGAAATAGAATCCTGTCTTCGGTAGCGAAGACTTTTTTGAAGATGGCATACTGAATCGGATCTGTGTCCTGAAATTCATCTATCAAGGCTGCTCTGAATTTTTCCCTTATTGATCGAGCAAGCGTTTCCCCTCCTTTGCCCTCTAATGCCCGGTGCAATTTGAGCAAAAGATCATCAAAAGACTGTATGTTTTGCTCCTTTTTACTCCGGTCAAGTTCTTGCTCGGCGTAATGAAATAATCCGGCTTTTAGTCCGAGAAGACGCTGTTCAAAAGCTCCTGCAAGCGCTTCCTGTCTTTGCTTGTGCCTTTCACAACACTCAAAGAATGGATGAACCGGAGGGGCATAACCTTTCTTCATTGAACCTTTGAGTCCACTTTCGGTGAACTTCTCGAAACCTTTGAATGATATCGGATCATGACCTCTCGAAGCCGCATAATAATCCATATTTTGAATCCAGAGAGGAATATTGTGCTTTCTGTATCTGTTTCGGTTCAGCCCTTCATGGGTGGTAAAAATCTTTTTAACTGTTGCTCTTGCTGATTTCCAGGCATTGGCAAGTTCGTTAAAAGACGCCTGAAATTCTCTTTCGTGGTGAGAAATATCTGAAATTCCAAGCTGAGGAATGATCTTTAAATATGGATGGGCGAATCTGCCGGCAAGAAGAGAAAGGAGGCTGTCCGGGCTGAATTTGTTGTTAAGGGCATAATTGACAAAAAGAGGTGATGCCTCGTAGAAATGCCTGCGCCAGAAATCATCGACGATTTCCCTCTTAAGATTTTCCTGGTCACTAACCAGCTCGGTATCAAAAAGAGAACCGCTTTCAAAGGCATAATCATGGAGCATTCTCCTGCAAAATCCGTGAATGGTAAATATAGAAGCCTGATCAAATCCCCGGAGCGCCTCCCTCAGACGTGGTATTGCTTTCTTAGAATCCTTTTCCTTCACCAGGTTCTTAAGAAAGGCATCATCACTTCGAACCCCGGTGAAGGCCCCAATGGCCTCCCGCAGCTTGCTGCGAATTCTGTCTTTCAACTCCTCGGTAGCCGCTTCGGTGAAAGTTACGACAAGTATCTCGTTTATTGAGTAATTTCTCTCCAGGATTAATCTGAGAAACAGGCCGGTAATGGCATAGGTCTTTCCCGTACCTGCACTTGCTTCTATGAGGTTTGTGCCCTCAAGGGAGCTGGTTAAAATATCAAACTGGTTAAGGTTTGTTATCATTCAAGCTCTTTCTGGTTTGTCAAAAGCGGTCCGAAGATTTCTTCGGAGTTGTCCTGAAATTCTGTATTCATCAGGGGATCTGTATCCTTAAAACAGAGATGATAGTAGTCGTCCTGGCATTCCCCCGGACTGTACTGGTTACCCCTCCAAATGATCCGGGCGCTGCGGAGAGCCTCTTCAGGGGGTTTTTCTTTTTCCAACCGCATCACAGTATATTCCCAGGAGGATTTCGGAAAAAAATGAAGTGGCCTTGCCAGTCCGGCCCAGTATTTTTTTAGGAGACTTTTAAGTATTTCTTCAGTTTTTTGCAACGGAGTATATTCCCAGGCGACCCAATCAGGTTCTGGACTTTTGGGATTCAGACCTGCAAGCATGCTGGCTCGGGGATAATGATCAAGCATAAGACAATTCAAGACCAGGTGATGAATCCAGACCTTAATACGGTCTTGAGGTTTTACCCTTGCGTAGCGGTAGTGAATCAACCTTTCCGGATAAATGGCATCAACCCGCCCCGTCAGTCTAAATCCTGATATATGGAAATCAACTTCAATGGGCTTAAGTGGTTTTCCGCTCAGGTAGTCTTCAGCCTTTTCTGCAAAACTCTCGACCCCATGGCGCAGTTCCTCAAAAACGCATTCTCCTACCATCCCGTGGGGAAGCTTCCCCGAAGCTCTTGTCAGAGGCAAAAATCCCCGGGGTTGAGCCCTGTGAGTTTGCCTTTCAGAAGTTTTTCCTCCAGCAGATACTTTTCCAGCCCCTTGATGTCAAAGGGTTCTCGCTCTTCCACAACCGACTCCTTTTTTTCCAGATAAATTCCCAGACGTCTTTTGAGCAAAAATTCTGCTGGATTGGCAAAAAAGCGATACAGATCATTCAGATCAATACTTTTCCATTCCTCTCCGGGGCCTGAAAGTTCTCGGGAAATATACGGTACAGGTGTCTCGCGGGTTTTCAGGATGCATCGGGCAGCCCGAAGGGTTTCTCGGGAATAACTGAAAAGCTTCTCATTCTTCTTGAAATATTCCGGGCTGAAAGCCTGAAGGCGATGTTTGGTAAAAAAATGTTTCTGAATATTTTTCCCCGGCAGGTTAAAGCCCTGTTCAATATAATCCATAAGTTCGCTCACCAGAACCGAAGGCGGGATAAGGCTGTTGTCCTGGATGCTTTGCCCCACATAACTTATATAGAGCTTTTCCCGGGTTGAGAGAACAGCTTCCAGGAAAAGATATCTGTCGTCATTGCGGCGGGACCGATCACCCGGTTCAGGATGCTTTGCCATGAGATCAAACCCTAATGGTTTGGACTGCCTCGGATAGGCATCATTATTCATTCCCACAAGGCAAATAACCTTGAAGGGAATGCTGCGCATAGGTAACAGGGCACAGAAAGTAACCCCGCCGGAAATAAAACCAAATCCCAAATCTGTGCTCTCAAAGGAATGTCGCAGGTGCCACTTGATAACGTTGATGTCAATCTTCTCATGAAAACCTGACACCTCCTCCATATCCGCCAGGTCTTTGAGGACGCGCCGGATTACTTGCATTTCTCTTTCCGTATCTTCTTCCGGCATGAAAAATCCCTCAAGGAGGACGTTCAGAGCTTCTGACCAGTCATCTAAGGTCTGTGGACGACCAAGGGATGTGACATGACTAAAAAGCTGCTCGGTAAATTCAAGAAACTTTCCCAGCACCAGGGCTTCCCTCCCTTCGATATGATCGTAGGGAAGGATACCGCCAAACAAGTTCTTCTCATGTCCGGGAATCGCATAACCAAGGAGAAGCTGTTCGAGGCCGGCCCTCCAGGTGTTTTCAGGAAAGGCCGGCAGGCCCATCTGACTGCGGCTTTCTCCATCGATTCCCCACCTTATCCGAATCTCTTTCACCCACCTGCGAACAAGCTCAAGATCAGACTCTAACAAACCGAATCTGCCTCGGACCGCCTGTGAATCTAAAATGGCGAGAACCTGTGAGGCGCTAAAACGGGTGCCCCAGATGTCAATGATTGCCAGGAATGTGTCTATAATCTCGCTTTCTTTCCTGACACTTCGATCTGCAATACTGAAAGGAATCCACCGGGCGTCATCAGTGGAAATATCGAATACCGCCTGTATATAGGGAGAGTAAGTTTCTATGTCCGGGGTCATTACCAGTATATCTCTGGGCATCAAACCGGGGACCGTTTCAAACATATTGAGAAGTTGGTCGTGCAGTACTTCTATTTCCCGCATGGGACTATGGCAGGAATGGAACTGGATGGACGAGTCGCTTGATCTGACAGTTTTCATTTTGTCCGGTATCTGAGGCCTGTCAATGAGATTCAGAATGTCGGATTGGATGCAGGAAAGCAGATTATCCTCCCGGCCATCCTCAAACGATGTCCATTCCTCATATTGAAACTCGTTTACCAAATCAAAAAAATCTCGGCCCAATGTCCCCATGGATGCCAGGAGACTGTTTCCTTTTTCGAGGTGGAGTTCTTTGTCGTTAAGATCTCGTGGACTCTGTCTCAAGGTTCTCTTTCTCATCTCCCAGTCAGAGAGAATAACACCCCAGTATTCTTTGCAGGGGTTCGCGAGAAAAAGGTTAACCCGGGTGACAAGGGATATATTGGAAAATACTTCCATGTGAAACCGGGGGAGTGCGGATATTCCAAAAACGGAAATCCTTTCCGGGAGGCCCTCAATCCTGCGGGAGGAATTCTTGACCACCTTGAAAAAATACCTTCCCAGTTCCGCACGATGCCATTTATCGCTTTCTTTAAGCAGTTCTCTCCAAAGCACAGCCTGCCAATGTTCGTCGGTTCCCTGTTCCCACCCAAAAATCATCTGCGGCCGGAAAATCAGATACTGATCAAAGGTGTCCGCGATTCGCGCGGAAAGCTGGAACAGCTTGAGTTTCTCTTCGGTATTTCGAAGATAGATACCAAGGCTCTCAAAGCCCGGCTTTGAGATGCAGGACGGAAGAAGCTTCATGATCCGCCAGGTCATTATTTTGGGGTCGAAAGGTGAGCGTTCAGGAATTTCTGGAAGGACTTTTCGGAAAATTTCGTGGACAAAGGCATTAGGAAAGGGAAAACTGCAGTTTGCGCATATGCCGCGGCGAGAGGCAAGCTGCATGGATACCCACCGCTCCATGCCCTTACTCTGAACCACGATGATTTCCTTTTCCAGAGGCGAGGGAAGCGGAGTTTTAAGCACCTCAGCCAACTTATCCGCCAGGACTTCCAAACGGTTGCTGACGAAAAGCTTTAACCCCGGCATCTAATTTTCCCCTCTCTTATGGAGTGTAGAAGAAGCACATTATGAATATATCCATTTTTTTATAAGCAGGAGACCGTTTTGGTCCCAGTCGCTCGAGATTCTCAGTTTTATGAATTGGTTAAAAAGCGCATCTATCCCCTCGAAAATCATATTATAAAGGTATGCCCTTTCAAGCAACGATCCTTCCAGGTCTTGTTTAGATTCCATCGGCTCTGTATATGGAGGTTTAAGGGTTACGATGTTGAGGTTATCCCCTTTGATGGTAAAGCGCCATTCTTGATCTCCGGATTCACAGACAAGATTGAGCTCCACCACCAAGGCTCCTTTCTTAAGCGCCAAAATACCCTCTTCAAGATCTGCATCATCGCCTTTTATAATAATAGTTTCTACAGCATCTCTTCGTCCGTTTTCAAGGACGATGCGATTACCAATTTTCATGGATATCGGGGCTGACTCTTTTATTTTGGTTTGATTATTATCGATAATGAACCATAACCAGGTAAGAAACTCGTGTCCTAAAAATTTATAGCGATTGTATGAAACAGAAATATCAAGCATTTATTACTCCGTAAAATCCGCAGGGGAAAGGTTGGAGAGAATATCCCGTTCGGTATCAGAAAAATTCATCATGAGATCGGCTAAAGTATAGGGGAAAATCCTGATAAGGCTGCACTTAAATGACTTTGAAAATAATGTTTCCAGTTCTTCGTTGGCAGATTTAAGGTTAGAAAAAAACCACAAGTAAGATTCTTCGTAGTTCCAGATCAAATCGTAAATATTTGGTGTAGCTGGGATACGCAGGTTGAGGATACTGATAACCTTATCTTTTATCATTTTTTTTTCATTGCGTGACAAATATTGTCGACCGCTTTCTGCCAACCGTTTAGCGGCTTCCAAAGAATAATGTTTTTTTATTATTTTGGACGCTATGGCCTTTTTGTCGATCCGAAGAGAAAATACCAGGTAATTACCAATCACAAAGGAAGATCGTTCAAAGTCAGGGTTGAACGGATCATCATATGACGTCCAGCCAACAGTCCTTTCCGAACTATCTCCATCTATTTCTATAATTGCATACTCTTTTAAAGAGTTAGCAATCGTTTCCAGCACTGGTGGCTTAAGATTACCTTCAACCTTATACCGTATTATAGATACGGAAGATGACAACAAACCCATAATAGTATACCCCTTGCTTTTAAAACGACAGGAATCCCTGATACTTCCTTAAGTTACCCTGTTTCCTTTTTTTCCATCACTTTTTTTCTAAGCCAATCATACCATTTATCCATACCCTCTCCTGTCCTGGCCGAGACACACAAAGCCGAGGATAACGGATTAACCCTTTTCACAAAGGATAAACACTGATCCGGATCCACTTTTAGAACTCCCACAAGATCCATCTTGTTAAGAAGAACAAGATGGGAATCAAGAAATATTCCCGGATACTTTAGCGGTTTATCCTCACCCTCGGTGGTAGCTAAAACCACTACCCTGAAATCTTCCCCTAAATCAAAGGCTCCGGGACAAATAAGATTGCCAACATTCTCAATGAATAAAAGATTAAATTCACTTAATGAGAATTGGTCTAAGGAATGTCGTATCATATGAGCATCCAGGTGACATGCGTCTATGGTGTTTATCTGGTGTGCCTTCACGCCAGTCGATTCTAACCTCTTTGCATCTCTATCAGTTTGTTGATCCCCCACGATAACACCTATAGTCATTTCTGACTTCAGCTCGCGAATTGTGCGTTCAAGCAATGTGGTTTTTCCTGCCCCCGGGGAACTCACTAAATTTACCACCACAACTTTCATCGCTTCAAATACACCTCGATTCCTCTCGGCCAGACGGTCATTCTTACTTAAAACTTTTTCTTCCAGCTCAATCTTTCTCTTTGAATCTTCTTGCTGGTGAAGGGCTACTGTCTCCTGGCATCCACAGGTTTCACACATTTATATCACCTCCAGACCTTTAATAATGAGCTCCCTTCCTGATATCATATCCCAATTGTCTCCACCACAAACCGGACAGGAAAAATTATTCTCTATAAGCTCAAATTTTTCCTCACATTCTTTGCACTGCCCTACCGCAGCAACTTTATCTATTTCGAGCTTTGCACCTTCAAGTACGGTATCATTAATACAGACGTCAAAACAGAACTCCAAAGCTTCCGGTACTACCCCACTTATTGTTCCAATCTCTAATATCACCTTTGATACTTCTTTTATGTTATTTTCCTTAGCATAATTCTGAACGGTATCTACAATATTCTGCATAATTCCGAGTTCATGCATCGAGTGCCAGACCAATAAAAATCTTTTATAGTTTAAGGATTAAACGATAATTACGTCTTCCTGCAAAACCGGATATGGGACAAAATAAGAAAATAGATAAAAACACACTAAAAGAATTGAAGCGATTGTTGCTGGACAAGCAAAAGGTTTGTTTTTGAAAGAGGGGTTAAAGGGAAAACCCCTTTAACCCCTTTGTTAAACAGAACAGATAAAAATATCACATCACTTCTTTTAAAGCGGAAAAAGACAAAACATCTCCCCTTTCTCTAAAGTAATGGCCTTTCAGTCTGTTCTATCAAAAAATTAATCTTCTATGTGATATTTGAATGAAAGGTTAACCCTCGTCCGATAATTAACCACCTTCCCCCCCTCAACTGTCATATCAAGTTTTATAACCTCAGCAACTCTGAGGTCCTTGAGAGATTTTCCCGCCTCC
>JAGHDE010000241.1 GCA_021160085.1 Pseudomonadota bacterium
ATAATACCTTTTTTGGGTAAACCGTCATTAAGTTTTTTTATTAAGAAAAAACAAAGATACGAAGGCAGGAAAGCAATTTTAAAAAAGGGAAGAGTTGGGCAACATTCTGCAGAAGAGAGATATTCCATCATTGAAGGTGGTGGGGTAGGGCATAGAACCGTTGCTAAAATTCCGCCATTATCTTTCCGGTGTCCCTGGTATCATATCCACCCATGTGATTAATACTCTCTTTAAAACCTGGAGACCTGATTACATCCAGTAGAAATGTAATTGGTTTGGCAAATAAATTTGTTTTGGGGATAACAAGATCATATCGCTCTTTGGTTAGGTGAATAAATTCCAACCCCACCATTCGTGCGGCGGAAAAGATTCCTAATCCAACATCAGCTCCTCCGCTTAAAACCGCCATGGCTACTTCCATATGGGTGTTGACCTCTTTTTCGTACCCATCAAGACTTTCCGTATCAATCTCTAATTCTTTTAACTCAAAGTCAAGAAGGACTCTGGTTCCGGACCCTTCCTGGCGGTTAATGATCTTTATCCCTGGTCGGGTTAAGTCCTTGAGCCCATGGATATCTAATGAATTACCGGATCTTACCATCAAACCTAAATCACGATACACTAAATTTATAACCGCGGTTTTCGTTCCCGGCAGGTAACGAAGTACATAGGGCAAATTGTATTGTCCGGTATCCGGATCGAAAAGATGGCAGCCGGCAATGTGACTGCTTCCTCTGCTCAAAGCAATAAGTCCCTCGATACTCCCCACATTAGAAAAAGAAAGAGTATATTCTGGAGACCTCTTGCTTAACTCATGAGAAAGAAGCTCTATGGTAAAATCATTGCTGCCCATTATGACAATATGATTCTTCAATTCTCTGATATTATTTTTTAAGCCCAAAGTCTCTTGGGCGCTTTCCGTAATCCAGGCATCAATTAGCCGTTTAGGAAATGTCCACTTGCCGGTAACCTTGGTGCCGGGAATTTTCTTTTCTTTTATCAGCTTGTAGACCAACTTTTCATTTATATTCAAATAGTCAGCCACCTCTTTTGTATTCATCATCTCTTTTGCCATAGTGTAAAGCCACCTCCCTCAAACAAAATCACACCACTATAATAGAATTCCGCTGAAACAAGACAGGAATGCTCCTCGGAGTCAATATGTTTTTGAGACCTCTACCTTTTAAAAAAAGACCCTGTTTGCTCAATAATCCACAAGAAAAAAGAGTGAATCATCCAAACGGAGAGAAAACCAATCCAGAACAAAACAAAAAGAAAAAACAACCCGTACCAAAAGTGAAAATCACTTATCTGCTTGTATGCAATTATAACAGTCATAATCTCTTCGGGTGGGCCTTGCCGCAACAAAAACAGGACTGGTAATAATATCCCCCCCAGAACCGAAGAGACAAGTATTAAGGGAGAAAACTTTTTATCTACATTCATTATTCATGTTCCTCATATTTTCTCAACTATTTAGGAAGCCAAACAAAAAACCCTATGAGGTAGCATCGAAACTGGATACTCAAAATCCGAAATCCTAAGCACGAAATCCTAAACAATATCGAATGTTCAAAATACAAAATTCGAATAAACGCAAAGAACAACAAAAAAGGTTTTGATCGTTTGGATATTTGAATTTGTTTAGGGTTTAGATATTCGATATTCGGATTTCGATATACGCCTGAGATTTATAAAAAAACATCTTAGATTTCTTTATACCATACAGTTGCTTGTTAAGCAAAAAGGGGGCGATAAAAATTATCCCTGCGTTCATTCCCATTCTATGGTGCTGGGTGGTTTTGAGCTGATATCATAGACAACTCGATTTATGCCTTTCACTTCATTAATCATTCTCGAAGATATTCGCCCCAAAAGTTCATAAGGAAGATTAACCCAGTCGGCTGTCATTCCATCAACACTTGTCACAACCCGCAATGCTATAACATTCGCATAGGTACGCTCATCTCCCATAACTCCAACACTCTTTACCGGTAAAAACACAGCAAAAGATTGCCATATATCTTTGTAGCTTTCATATGTTTTCATTTCTTCCTGTAGAATTACATCTGCTTTGCGAAGCACTCTCAAATTTTCCTCGGTAACATCGCCAATTATACGGATAGCCAAGCCCGGACCAGGAAAAGGCTGGCGGGTAAGGAGCTTGTCAGGCAACCCCAACTCCTTTCCGAGAAGCCTCACTTCATCCTTAAAGAGATATCTGAGGGGTTCAATCAAATCGAATCCAAGTTCATCAGGAAGACCTCCCACATTGTGATGGCTCTTTATCGTAGAAGAAGGGCCCCCATGTGCTGAACGGCTCTCGATCACATCAGGATACAGAGTACCCTGGGCAAGAAATCTGGCCTCGTTAATATGCGTCGCTTTGCTGCGGAATATTTCAATAAACGTTCTCCCGATGATCTTTCTCTTTTCTTCCGGATCAACTGCCCCTTTCAAGGCATCAAGAAAGTCCCTTTTTGCATCCACAATCTGAATATTGAGGGGATAGTCAGAGGAAAATATAGCGCGTATCTCCTCTACCTCATAATTCCTCAAGAGGCCGTTGTCGACAAATATAGCTTGCATCTGATCCCCGATGGCACGGTCAATCAGAGCCGCGACCACAGCAGAATCAACACCTCCCGAGAGGGCACAGATGACACTGGCGTCTCCCACCCGTTCCCTTATTTCCTGAACAGACTCCTCGATAAACGTGCTCATTGTCCAACCACCTCTACAACCGGCGACATGAACCAAAAAATTTCTGAGGATGTCGACTCCCTTTGGGGTGTGAACCACTTCCGGATGAAACTGAACTCCATAAACCTTCCTGTCGTCGCTTCCCATTGCCGCCACAGGACAGCCGGGGGTGCGGGCTAACACCTGAAATCCTTTTGGCAATTTTATTACGTGATCACCATGACTCATCCAGACATTAAGGGAGGGGTCCAACCCTTTGAAAATGTTTTTACCACTGTTCACTTCAATCGTGGCGGGCCCGTATTCACCACTCCTCCCCTTTTCAACCGATCCCTCCAGTATCTTTGCCAGCAATTGCATCCCATAACAGATGCCTAACATCGGAATACCGAGACTTATTATTTCAGGGTCCATCCCGGGATGCTTCGGTTCGAGAACAGAAGCCGGTCCACCGGATAACACCACTGCCACAGGCCCAAGCTTTAATAATTCATCCCTTGAGATGTCATGTTCTACAATCTCAGTGTATACCCCGAGTTCCCTTATCCGTCTGGCAATCAGCTGAGCATACTGGGAACCAAAATCAAAAATAGCCACGACTTCATTCATTGTTTTTTCTCCCCGAGTTAGCTGTTTTTCTGTTTATCTTTATGATCCACAGAGAATTGTTCCTTGCAAAATTTTTCGGGAATTTCTGTGGGGTAAACTCCTGTAAAACAGGCAGTGCATTGGCAATTTCTCTCCGGAACCACCTCTAACATACCTTCCACCGACAAATATGCCAGGGAATCTGCGTCTATATACTTACAAATTTCTTCTGTAGAATGGGTTGCCGCGATAAGCTCTGCCCGGTTAGAGATATCAATCC
>JAGHDE010000271.1 GCA_021160085.1 Pseudomonadota bacterium
CAGGCTCCGTAATAGATTTTAACCGAGCCGTCCGCTCCGGTAATCACCCCATTGGAAAAGACTACGTTAGGGAAAAATCCTTTGGTCTCATACGGCTCCTCCGGAAACAATATCGGTTCGTTACCTCTTTTTAAAACTCTGGAGGGATCGTTCAAATCCAATAAAAGGAGGCAAAGGGAATATATCTGATCTTTCCCTTTACCGTGATAGATCTCCAGCCATCCTTTGTCTGTTTTTATCGGTGCAGCCCCCCCGCCTATTTTCTGTTCTTCCCAGCGGGTGTCACGGGGACGGATGAGACATTTGTGAGTCCCCCAGTGAAGAAGGTCTGGTGATTCACTATACCATATGGATGGTTTCCCAAAACCCTCATTGTGAGGACGATGCAAGGCTAAGTATTTCCCATTTATTTTTTCCGGAAAAATAGACACATCTTTATTGGGAGGCGGGAAAATAATCCCTTTTCTTTCCATTGTTTTAAAATCGCGTGTCGTGGCCAGTGCGGTTGCCCAGCCGTCACCCGAAACAGCGGTGTATGTTATATAATAGATGTCATCAATTCTGCTGATTCGCGCATCCTCCGTGCCGAACGATTCGCTTGAACTACAGGGATAAATAAAAGGTTTATCATCTATAGTGAAATTGATACCGTCTTTGCTTCTGGCAATCCGGATATGGCTCAATGTGGAAAGATAATCTTTCCCCTTATAAACAACCCCCCTTGTATCTTTTAACCGGACATGGGGATCGTCAGCCTTTACTTCCAGAATCTCAGGATGCCCTCCTTCAGCATCAAAACGATAACAGGGAACAGCAATAAAACCCTCGCCGGCCATACAGTCTTCAGCCACCCGTAAAAGGAGAATTATCTCATCATTATATTCGGCGGCTCCGGCATTAAAAGCCCCTTTTACCCTGTAACCCTCGCGGGAAGGTTTGATTGATTCAGGCTCAATCAAGGGATTAGCCTCATGCTTTTTAATCATTATAAGTCCTTTCGATTAGTTCATCCAGATCACACATGGCCATACATATCGCTGTATCCGCAGACCCATAAAATACCTTTATCGTCCTGTCCTCTTCGACAATGGCGCCGCTGGCAAAGACAATATTATTGACATCCCCTATTCTTTCATAATTCTCTCTGGGGGAAAGCATCGGTTCGTCACATCTGGCAATAATCTTTAAGGGATCCTCCAAATCCAGCAGGACACTCCCGGCATGGTAAATCGGTCCACCGGCAGTCATTCTTACACCATGATAGATCTCCAGCCACCCCTTGTCCGTCTTGATAGGAGGCACGGATGCGCCGATTCGATAAGAATCCCAGTAACCCGGCCTTGGGGAAATGACCGCCCTGGAATGCCCCCAGTGGATAAGGTCATCTGAATAAGATATCCAGATAGAACCGATATTATTACCGACAGGTCTGTCCAGCCTGGCATATTTCCCTTTAATCTTTTCGGGGAATAACACCCCGTCTTTATTGCCCGGTGAAGAAATAAGGGCAATCCGCTCATATTTTTTAAAATCTTCTGTTTTGGCGATTTCAATCATCGGCCCAAAACGTGAGAAAGCTGTAAACAAAATATAATAAACCCCGTCCATAAACGTAATTCGCGGGTCCTCGATTCCTCTTTTTTCATACTTTGCAAATTTACCGTTCTTCTCGGGCAACATGACCGGTTTTTCATCGACTTCATAGTAGAACCCTTTTCTACTTCTGGCGAGCGCAAAAAATGAATATCCCTGTAGCCCTTCTACTCTGAACAAGAGAAGGTATTCTCCGCCAAATTTAACAGGAGACCCGTTAAGCACCGTATTACACCTGAAGGGAATATCCTCAGCAGTCAGTATGGGATTTTCGTCATAACGACGTAAAAAATCTCTTCCTATTTTTCTAACCATTATTTAAAATGCCTCCAGATTATTCTTACAAAAATCGATGACCTCGGAAAGCGTTGTGGTTCCCAGACATATACAGTTATCTGCTGCTCCATAATAAAGCTTGATTTCACCATTATCTTCCAGAATCGCACCGGTAGAAAAGACTATATTATTAAGATCCCCGATCCGTTCATATAATTTCCTTGGCGAGAGTATCGGTATATTGGACCGGTTTATTATTTTGGCAGGATCCTCTTTGTCAAGAATGGCGGCCCCTATTTTGGTAATCGTCCCTGAAGAAGTTTGTTTCACTGCATAGTATAAGAGCAGCCATCCTGATTCTGTCTCCACGGGCGGAACAGCGCATCCTATTAGCCCCTGATCCCAAAAGCCGGCCCTCGGCGTAAGGACAACCTCTCTTTCACCCCAGGTCAAAAGGTCATTTGAATAAGCAATCCATATGCTTCCTCCGGAGCTCGGTCTTTGCAGCATCGCGAATCTATTGTTTATCTTTCTGGGAAAAAGAGCGCCGGCTTTGGTATCCGGCTGAGAAATAATCTCCATTCTTTCAAACTCTTTAAAATCTTTTGTTTTGCCCAGGCCTAAGACGATCCCATGCCTTCCCATGGCCAGATATACAATATAATACTCATTATTAAGAGGCGTGATTCTGGCATCTAAGACTCCCATTTCTTCGTATTCATTAAAATCTTCATCCTTTGAGAAGGTAATAAACGGTTCTTTTTCTATTTTAAAATATAATCCGTCCTCGCTTCTGGCTATATAAATGGCAGGCCTGCCGTCAAGCTTCTCAATAGTAATCAGCAGTATATATTCCCCGTCAATCTTAATACAACCTGCGTTATACATGTCGTGACACTTAAAAGGGAGATCCTCAGCGGTGATTACAGGATTTTCTTTCCAGCGATGAATAACATCTTGTCTGAATTTCCTTGGCATAGATAAACTCCTTTTTTTATCCCGGCAATCTAACAGGAAATCATTAAAATCTCAAGAGACGCAACACCATAATATCTTTTCAATCGACAATCATCAATCCCTTACGCCTCCCCTGCCCTTCTAAGCGCAAACCGGACAAAAAATGGCGTCATTAGTTCATTGATTATTATCGATCCCAATACCGCGTTTACCATTATTTCCAATAGTGATGAAGGGCCAAATATTGCACCGGCTTCCATAACAAGGCCAACAGCTACTCCTGCTGAAGGCATTAGGGCAAACCCAAGGTACTTTTTGACCTCCCTGGGAGCATGTGAAATTTGAGAACCAAGACGGCTCCCAAGCAACTTTCCGGCAAAACGCCCAATGGTAATAATTAGAGCCAGCCAGCCAGCCACTTGAATTACGCGAAAGTCAAAGTGCGCCCCTGCAAGAGTAAAAAACATTCCAAATATGGGTTCTTCGATTTTTTCCACAACTATAAAAGGATTTTCATGGTGTCTCACAAAGTTGATCACCACAAAGCCCAGCATCATATTGGCAAGCAAAGGAGATGTTTTAAGGCTGATAGATAGACCTGCGACCAGAAAAATGGATCCTGCTATCACTGTAAGCATTGCGCTTTCCCGAGAGATAAATCGTATCAGGTATCGAAGGAACAACCCGGCAGCGCCACCTATAAAA
>JAGHDE010000047.1 GCA_021160085.1 Pseudomonadota bacterium
CTTACGGCGAGTCATTATTCAGAGATTTGCTCCGTTTTAAAAACTGGCATGATCTTTTTAATACCAGCCCATTAGGCGGGGCAGCTTCCTACGGAACCAGCTTCCCGATAAATCGAGAATTGACCTCTCTTCTTTTAGGATTTGAAAGACCTTCTTCAAGTTCCCTCGATCTGATCACCAATCGGTGGGAAGCTGAGTCTGAATTAGCTTATGACACTTCCATAGCAATGAACCATTTAAGCGGCTTGGCCCAGACCCTTATATTGTTTTCCACAACCGAATTTGGATTTGTCACTCTCAGTGATAAATATTGTGGCGGGAGTTCCATCATGCCCCAAAAACGCAATCCCAGCGGATTAGAAGTTATCAAGGCCAAAACCGCTGTAACTCAGGGTTTACTGAGCAGTCTGCTTTCAATTGGAAAAGGATTGTTTGTGGGATATAATAGGGATTCCCAGTGGTCAAAATATGTAATAATGGATGTTATCTATGAATGTATAGAAGCGCCTCTTATCATGGCCGCTATACTTGATACTCTCTCTATTAATAAAGAAAGGGCAAAAGAACTCTGCCAAAAAGGATTTATAACCGCCACTGACCTCATGGAAGCCCTGGTCAGTGACTTCTCGCTTTCATTGCGGCAGGGAAAGATGCTGGTGGAGAAAGCAGTCAAATACTCTGAATCTCAAAAGGCTGAAACCATATCCCGGGAGGGACTCAACCAGGCATTGCAGGAGATGGATCTCGCCCTTGATGTTTCTCCTGACAGTATAAGGGATAGCCAGGAACCCGCTATTGTGGTAAGTCGCCGAAAGGCTGCTGGAGGACCGGATTCCGAGGTTTTGTTAAACGCTATCGGAACCTTAACTTCTCAATTGCAGGAACAGAAAAAATGGTTCCAGGGCAAGACTGACCATGTTCGGTCGGCAGAAAGCAGATTAGAGGAACTTGAAAAAGACCTGCTCACCCAAAAGGCATAACTCTTATCCCCGGCAGATTGCCCTAAAGGTCTTAAATAAAGTAGAAAAGGGTAAACTCCGAGCTGATGAAGCTATCAGCGGATTTTTTAACCTTCAACCAAGCCTTTCCTATCGGGAAAAAGCCTTTGTTACCGAATTGGTCTATGGAGTCCTCAGATGGCGGGGTTCTCTTGATTGGATTATAGGACAATTCTTCACCAGCCCTAATCAACGAATTAGCCGGCTTATCCGAAACATTCTTCGAATCGGCGTTTATCAGATTTTATATTTAGACCAGATCCCGGTTCCAGTATCTGTTTGGACGACAGTTGACCTTGCGAAAGACTACACCAATAAAAGGATGGCCTCATTGGTGAATGGGTTGCTTCGGAATGTTGAACGCAATCGGGACAAAATAGAGTATCCTGCTCTACAAAAAGACCCGATAAAAGCGATTGTAACTCGCTATTCCCATCCGGCTTGGTTGGTTGAAAAATGGATCCATTATTATGGAGTCGAAGAAACCATCTCTATTTGTAAAGCTAATAATACTGTCCCTCAATTTACCGTTCGGACCAATACCCTTAAAGTAACCAGAGAACGACTGATAGAAGAATTACAAAAAGAAGGTGTGCCTTGCAAAGCCACCCTCAATTCACCAGAAGGCATAATACTTGACCATCCTGCTGATATTACGCGTCTTTCTTCATTTCAGAAAGGCTGGTTCTTTGTGCAGGACGAAGCAGCTCAAATGATTTCCTGCCTGACTAATCCCCAAACAGGGGATCAGGTCTTAGACCTCTGTGCTGCTCCTGGCGGTAAGACTACCCATATGGCTCAAATGATGAATAATCAGGGGCACATTGTAGCAGTAGATGTCCGGAGGGATAAAATTGCTTTACTTCAGGAGAATCAGTTGCGTTTAGGGATTAACATTATTAGTGCTGTTTTAGCGGATGCTGCTTGCGGTCTTCCTTTTTTAAAGCAGGGGAGAACATTTGACAAGGTGCTTTTAGACGCGCCCTGTTCGGGGCTGGGGATTCTTCGGAGACATCCAGAGGGAAAATGGGTTAAGTCCTCAGCAACCATTACCAGGCTGAAAAAAATTCAGTTGGCCATTATTCAAAACGCCTCTATCCATGTAAAATCAGGGGGGTGTTTGGTATATAGTACCTGTACATTGAATCCGGAGGAAAACGAAATGGTTATTGAAAAATTTTTATCAACAGCCGGGAATAAGTTTCAGGTTGAAAACCCCCTTCCCTCTCTGCCATCTCAAGTTACAAGCTTCATCGATAGTCGAGGATATTTTCATACTTTTCCCCAGCGGGATTCAATGGATGGATTTTTCGGGGCCCGGCTCCGCAGATCGATATAAACTCCTAACCTGGATAAACCGGAACCAAACAGTGCCTAAAGTTTGAAGTGCCTGAAATGCCTAAAGTTTAAAGCGCCCAAAATCGAATAACTTTAGCTCACTTGTAACTCCAAATTTTATCTCACTTACCTTTAAATTTAAAATATGGCAGGAAATTTTCTGCCACAAAAAGCACGAATTTCATTGTAAAGGGACTAACCTGGATAAACCGGGAATCCGGATATCAAATTCCAAAATCCCTGGCCTCGACCTATCTTGCAAAGTTTGAGGTCTATAGCTTTCGATTCGAGGTATTATAC
>JAGHDE010000190.1 GCA_021160085.1 Pseudomonadota bacterium
CTACAATACCACTATTGTGAGATAATAATTTGCCAGCAGAAAAATCTAATGGAAGCCCGTTGATATCGGTAACCTCACCTCCAGCTTCCTTTACCATCAACCAGCCGACAGTATGATCCCAGATTTTTTCCTGGTATTCAGCCTTGCCTGGCAACCGCAGATATATCGAGGCATCACTCCGGGCAACAATTCCATATTTACACTGGCTGTCAATCCGGATAGGGGAGGCATTAACCCCAAGGATATGCGCGACACGTGCGGAATCAGTGTGCGATGAGTGGGTTGATTCAAATGATTCACAGAAAGAAGCCATTGCCGGCTCATCGATATCCGCCACTTCAATCTTCTTCTCGAAAGGATCATCTATCAGCCGCATTGCCGCTCCCTGACCATTTACGGAAATAAAAATGCAGCCTTTTGGTCCATCCGGCTGATTCATATCAAAAGGCAGATTCGGACAACCGAGCACACCAAGGACAACCCTGCCATCTTCAATCAAGGACAAAGCAATAGCATATTGATCTCCCCGAAGAAATCCCCTGGTGCCATCCACTGGATCAAGAACCCAGAAGCGGCCTGCCGGTCCTCCATTGTAATTACATCGATCGATGGCGGCCAAAACTTCTTTATGGCTCACACCCAGGATAATGGTGTTAACATGCTGAACGATTTTTTCCTGCAAGTCCGTCGGCACCCCGGCTAAATTCTCCTCCGCCATTATGGGATCATCAGGAAATGCCTTTAACAGATCCCGGCTAATTACAGCTTGAGTTCCGAAATCAGCCACAGTAACCGGAGACTGGTCTTCCTTTTTCATTGTTTCTCCAAACAATCCCCCCTTCCTGATTGCCTGGCATAAACGGCAGGACTTGATGATCGCTTCAACAGCAACCTGCCGCTCATGCTTGTAATTCATCATTCTCTGAATCCCCCCATTGATCCCGGTTATCAATAACTCTCACTGCCTTACCTTCGCTTCTTGGCAGGGAATTCGGTTCAACCAGCTCTACCTCAGGAGTAACAAGTATCTCTGTATAGAGTCCATTCACAATTCTCTTTCTCAAATTTTGCAGTTTTTTCAAGTCTCCCTGGAAAACATCGTTTGACACTTCCACTTTGACTATCATGTGGTCATTGTCATCTTTCCGGTCAAGAATAATCTGGAAATTTGAACCCACCTCGGAAATCGCCATCAATGTTTTCTCTATTTGAATAGGATACATATTAACCCCTTTTACTATAATCATGTCGTCAGCTCTTCCCTTTATCCGGCTGATTCTCCGATGCGTTCTTCCACAGGCACAGGGTTCCGGATAAACAACCGCCAGATCTCTGGTCCGGTAACGCAAAATGGGCATTCCTTCCCGTTTGAGGGTGGTAAAAACCAACTCCCCTTCTTCCCCGTCTTTTACCGGTTTCATTGTCTTCGGGTCAATAACTTCCAGAATATAACTATCTTCCCATACGTGCATTCCCTGCTTTTCCTGGCATTCAAACGCAACTCCGGGTCCGCACATTTCAGATAGGCCGTACGAATTATAAGCATTGATTCCGAGCCCTTCTTCTATTCTCTGGCGGGTGGCTTCCGAATGAGGTTCAGCCCCTAAAAAACCGATCTGGAGATGGAGATCTCGGGTGGGATCAATATTCATCTCCTCCAGGGTTTTAATGAGATAAAGGGCATAGCTGGGGATTATATGAATAACGGTTGTCTCGAATTCCCTCATCAACATGATTTGCCTTTTGGTATTACCCGGACCAGCGGGAATTACCAATGTTCCCAAACGTTCCGCCCCATAATGAAAACCAAGCCCACCGGTAAAAAGTCCGTATCCCATCATGTTTTGGAATACATCTCCAAATCTGACTCCTGTCATATACATGCACCGGGCTAATAATCCAGTCCATTCACTGATATCATTGGCGGTATGGAAAATAACCGTCGGTTTCCCCGTTGTCCCTGATGAGGAATGGAGCCGCACAATCTTATCCTTAGAGGTGGCAAGAAAACCATAGGGATACTCTTCCCGGAGGGTATCCTTGGTAACAAAGGGAATTCTCCGCAAATCATCAAGGGTTTTTATGCTTTCAGGGGTTATTCTCTCCTTTTTAAAAAGCTTGCTGTAATATGAAGAGTGTGTTGCCCTCTTAATTGTTTCCTGTAAAAGCTTGATTTGAAGTTTTCCAAGTAAGGATCTATCCATCGCTTCATTATAGTTGTCCCAGAACATTAATCTTTTTCTCCTTATCTGTGGAATAAATCTATTTTAAAAGCTCAAGTGCCTTTTCCACTACCGCATCAGACGTAATCCCGAATTTCCGGTAGAGAATTTCATAAGGCGCTGATGCACCAAAACGATCAAGTGTAACCAATCCCCCCCCACTGCCTACAAAACGGTGCCATCCCTGAGAGCACCCCGCTTCAATGGCAATTCGTACCTTCACGCTCAAAGGCAGGACCAGGCGACGGTAGTTTTCCGGTTGCCTTTCAAACAACTCCCAGGAAGGCATACTAACAACCCGCACGGCTATACCTTTTTCTTCTATTTTTTGGGCAGCCTCAATCGCAATATGAACTTCTGATCCGCTGGCAATCAAGATGGCATAAGGATTTCCATCATTCGCATCATGGAGAATATAAGCACCCCGGTGCAATCCATCAGCGGATGCAAACGCTTTGCGATCAAGGGTGGGGGCACTTTGCCGGGTTAAGGCAAGGGCCACCGGGCCTTTGCCTTTTTTAAGCGCAAATTTCCAGGCCTCAGCCGTTTCATTAGCATCACAGGGCCGGATTACGGTAAGGTTGGGGATGGACCGGAGGGAAGCTAATTGATCGATAGGCTGATGGGTAGGCCCGTCCTCTCCAAGACCAATGCTGTCATGGGTAAAGACGTAGAAAATCTTCAAATTCATCAGGGCGGCCAGGCGAATGGCTGGTCGCATGTAATCGGAGAAGACCAGAAAGGTTGCCCCATAGGGAATAAGACCACCATGCAGAGCCATGCCGTTCAGGATGGAACCCATGGCGTGCTCGCGAACCCCAAAGTGAAAGTTGCGCCCCCCATAATTACCTGTTTGGAAATCGTCTT
Source organism: Pseudomonadota bacterium (assembly GCA_021160085.1). GTDB lineage: Bacteria > Desulfobacterota > WTBG01 > JAGOGO01 > JAGOGO01 > JAGHDE01. The sequence goes on from JAGHDE010000190.1 coordinate 3,090, forward strand.
CCCCTTTGAGACTGGTTTTGTTTGACGGCCCCAGATCAGCTGAGCCACCCAAAAGATTGGGAAGGTACGGCGCCACCGCATTCAGCACGGTTCCAGACGCAGCCCTTGTGGCGATCCCTTTGGAATCCTCGGAAAAAAAAGGAATGTCCTTTTCCCAGTCTTCCGGCAACTCACCCTTCATCCACCGGTGCCACTCTTTAGTCTCTTCAGGAAAGGATTTCTCATAAGAAAGCAAGCACTGCCGCCATTCACCTTCTTTTTCTTTGCCTTTATCAATTGCCCGGCGAAAGTATTCTATTGCTTCGTCAGGGATGAAGAATGGCTGATCAACCGGCCATCCCAGATTCTCCCTGGTAAGCTTTATCTCTTCAGACCCAAGGGGCTCGCCGTGAGCCCCGGCGGTATCCTGTTTGTTGGGGCTTCCATAACCGAGATGGGTTCGGACGGAAATTAAAGAGGGCCGCGCAGATTCATTTTGCGCTTCAATAATTGCTTTTTCTATGACCTCCAGATCATTTCCATCCTCAACCTGTTGAACATGCCAGCCATAAGCCTCAAATCGGGCAGACCGGTTTTC
>JAGHDE010000098.1 GCA_021160085.1 Pseudomonadota bacterium
GTCTTTTAGAGAGAGGATATACTACCCTGAAGACATTTCTTTTTTCTGGAGATTCATCGTTATTGCTTTTCATTTTAAGTTCCTTTCCCCCTATTCTGTTTTTTTACGTAACCATCAATTTCATATAAAATCGGTTTTTTTATTTTCAAGCAGATTTTTCAAAGCCCCATCAATTTCCGGAAAAGAAAATTTAAATCCCTTCTCTAAGAGCTTTTGAGGAAAAACCCGCTGGCCACTCAAAAGCGCTTCGGCCAACTCCCCTCCGACAAGTTTCAGCATTACTCCGGGAACCGGCAAAAAAGCCGGGCGATGCAAAGCAGTGGCTAAGGATTCAACCAGATTTTTATTTTTTACCGGATTAGGAGAAGTAAAATTAACCGGGCCGGAAAGAGCCGGATTATTTATTAAGAATAGTAACGCGTTTACAAGGTCTTTTATATGGATCCAGGAAACCCACTGTTTTCCATTCCCAATCCGGCCGCCCAGGCAACAGCGAAAAAGAGGAGCCATTCGAGCAATACCACCTCCGTTTTTACCAAGAACCATTCCGAAGCGCATTGGTATTACCCTTATTCCCTTTTGAGAAGCTTTCACAGCTTCATTTTCCCATTCTTTTGCCAAACTGGCAAGAAAGTCATTTCCCGAGCCCATTCCTTCATGAAAATCTTTGTTTTCGCTGAAACCATAGTAACCTACACCGGAAGCTGAAAACAACGTTGCCTTTTTCCCCTGGTTTTGTTCAATGGCATCTATTAGGTTCCGGGTAGTAAGAACCCTGCTTTCCCAAATCAATCGTTTTCTTTTTTCCGTCCACCTTGAAAAAATTGATTCTCCGGCAAGGTTTATCAAACATTCGTGCCTGCTGACGTAATTTTGCCAGTCACCCTTTTTGCCTGGGTCTCCTTCAATCAGGGAGACTCCCGGAAGATTGATAAACTTATCGCAGTTTTTCAGGAAGCGGGTCAATATTGTCAAGCGATGCCCCTCCTTTAGTAAGGCCCTGATCAGGCTTGACCCGATAAAACCGCTCCCCCCGGTCATAAAAATATTCACAGGATTTTGCCTCGGGCATTGGATTAATTTTTAATTTATCCAATACTATCAATGCCATGGGTGGAGATTGATTGTCAGCTTAAATTTAAATTATATGTCAATCGGCTCAAGAAGATCAAGATTAAATTGTAACAGCTAAATACTGTAATACCGGAAAAATTTTGTATTAACGATTTTTTTGTAACCTTTTTGGGATAATCTGCGACTATTATATGTGAAAGGTGAGTGCTCACAAAAAGATTTACCCTGGCATGGATAGGTGATGCCGCAACTATTAAGTCTTTGTTCATAACCGTTTAATTTACTACAAGTATAGGAGGTATACCATGAAAGCATACAAAGTCATGATCATAACAGGTATTTTTGCCATGATACTAACTCTTGCTTCGCCGGTCCTGGCTGGTCACGGCCGAAACGGGAAAGGTTGTCCCCCCGGGGAAAAGATATCCGCAATTTTGAAAGATTTTGACCTTTCAGAAACCCAGAAGACAAAGGTTGATGCGATTGTCGAGAGACACCGTAGTGAGAGGAAGACATTGTATAAGAGCCTCGGTGAAAAAAGGGAAGTCCTTTTTGATGCGATGCATGCCCCGAAATTCAAAGAGGATGCTGTTCGGAAAGCCTTTAAAATGGTATCATCGATCAGAGAAAAACTGGTAATATCCCGGGCAAAGATGTTTGCTGAGCTGAGGGGAGTGCTTGATCCGGAGCAGATGGGATATTTAAGGGGACGAATTGAAACAATGAAGGGCTTCCGGGGACCCGGACGGTCACCTGTAAACCATTTGAATTAAACCATCAGTAAAATACCCAATCGGTGCAAAAGCGTCCGTTGTTGTAAAAAGTGCTCATTTGATACCTGATTATGGATACTGACTCAATTAAGCTCTCTGATTTTGAAATTGTCCGTCGAGTAATTGACGGAGATGTGAATGCATTTGAGTTGTTGCTGGTAAAACATAAAAATCATGTTTTTAAAGTGGTAACGAAACATATACCTTATAATCAGGCAGAAGAAATTGCCCACGATGTGTTTGTCAGGGCCTACCAGTCTCTGACAAAATTCAAATTCAGAAGCAGCTTCAAACAATGGCTGGCGGGAATAGCAATAAAGACCTGTTATGATTTCTGGAGAAAGGAGTACAGGTCTAAAGAACTTCCGATGAGTTCTCTTACTGAAGAACAGCAGGAATGGGTAAAAGGGATTATTGCAACTCAGTCATCTCATTCGTCGGACCAGAAAGATTCGCAAAAAGAGGCCCGGGAGCTGCTGGATTGGGGATTGAATAGATTGTCAGCGGAAGAGAGAATGGTTTTGGAGCTGGTTTATCTGGAAGGTCGGTCGGTTAAAGAAGCGGCAGGCCTTCTTGGATGGAGTATTGCTAATGTGAAAGTCCGTTCATTCCGGTCTCGGAAAAAACTTCGCAAGCTTCTTGCTCATTTGATGGAGGATAAAGGGGGGAGATGATATGAAAGTCAGCAGGGAAAATCTTACAAGACTGGAAAAGATATTAATCGAGGCATATGGCAGGAAAAAAAAAGTAAAGGTTAGTGAGGTATGGCAGACAAAGGTGATGAGCCATATCCAGAGGCTGGGACCTGTTAAAAAGGCGAAACAAAACAACCTGCTGTTTTTTGACCAGGTTGTCTGGCGGCTTGCTCCGGCAGCTTCTATCTTAATATTAATATTGGCGACCTTTATGCTTAGCCTTGATTTTGTTTCAGAGTACGAAATGGCAAAAATATTTATGGATGATCCAATAGAATTCTCCTTGTTTCAATCCTTTTTGATTTAATGGAGAAAAAGGCATGAATAAAATAAAAATAGTCATAAGTGTGCTCCTTATATTTGTTTTGGGAGCAATGGCTGGTTCATTGGGAACAAAAATATATTTCAAGCAGAGGATTGGAGAGTTTGTAAAAAGTGGCCCTCCCCCGGTAATGCATCTATTGATGAGAAGACTTTCTAATGATCTCAATCTCTCGGAGACACAGGAGGCTCAGATAGAAAAGATAGTGTATGAAACAGAGGAAAAGATATTGGCTTTTAAACAGAAATATCATCCCGAGTTTGAAAAAATTATCGATAACAGCATGGAACTGATAAAAGAAAAGCTCGATGACAGGCAGAAGGAAAAACTGGACAGGTTACATAAAGAATTAAAAAGCCGGAGAGGGAAGATGCGACCTCGAGGATTTTTTTATCCCTCTTCCCTTAAAAATTCCCCCTGGTTAAACTTTTCCCTGATAAAAGAGCGCCTCAACCTTACTGAAAAACAGAAAGCAGCGGTCCACCCCATTATAGACGAATGCCTTGATAACCAGCGGAGCCTGATCAAAAAACAGAAGAGACGGGGGCATCATGCACTAAGGCGTGAGTTGCGAGTGCTTGAGGAGGCTGCTGTAAAAGAACTTGAGGCAATCCTGACTGAGGAACAAATGGCGGACTATCTTAAGATTCAAGAAGAAGAAAGAGAAAAGATGCGCTCAGAAATGCCCCGGCGCAGATCCAGCGGGTTTAATTAGGGACCGCCCTGGCCTCATCCACTCAGCGCAACTCAATTTCTTCACAGGGCAAACCGAGGTCATTTGCTATGGTTTTCAGGTCATCCTCGAGCGTAACCTCAGTGCCGTCCTGCTTTTTCAGCAGGGTATTCTTATCACCCACCACAAATATCTGGAGCTTTTTCTGATCAAGGAGTTCTCGGGCCAGAATCTCGAGTTCATTTTTTGTTGCGGTCATAAAGGCATCCTGGATTTTTTCGAGTGTGTCGAGGGGTTCCTTGCGCAGGTAATAATGGCTGTATACGTCAACGAGTTCCGCTGGCGTATCCACGTTAAAAACAAAACTGTTCAGAGCGTCCAACCTCTTCTGTTCGATCTCTTTTTCAGGAACATCTTTTTTTAGAGAGGTCATGATTTTTGCTGTTTCCCGAATCGCCTCACCGGTTTTATCCCCTTTACAGCCAATGTATCCGACCAGAATTCCCGCCTTCCATTTATAGGTTTGGTAAAACCAGCCGGAATAGATCAGGCCCAAGTCATCCCGCAGGCGGGTATAAATGAGGGAATCATTTCCACCTAAAATATCCATCAAAAGACTCATCTTCCAGTAGTCGGGATTAGTACGCTTGATGCCGCGCAGGAATAAATTGACCTGGGATTGAACCTGACCGGGTTTATGGATAAGAGCTAAGACCGGAGAGCTTTCTGCCGGTTCATCGAGTTTCCGCTCGGGAGCTTTGCCTTTCGGAAGTTCCAGAAAGAGTCTCCTTAGTGCTTTGACCGCCTCAGATTTTGGAATGTCACCGGAAACCGCCGCTACCATGTTTGAGGGCACGAAGTAATTTTTCAAAAATGCTTTAAGATCACCCGTCTCGATCGTTGGAATCGTTTCCAAACCCGAGAGGGGGTCACGGCCATAAGGATGTCCCTTGAAATGCCAAATAATACCTTCGCGCATGCAGACGGTTCTGGCATCACCGCCTTGCCGTTTAAGCGCAATCATCTGTTGCTGTTTGACCACGTTAAACACGCCTGGATCAAACCGGGGCCGGGTGATGATTTCCTTCAGGAGATCCAACCCCTTCTCCCAGTCATTTTTCATTACTGAAAGCTTGACAACTGTTTCCTCCTCCCGAACTGATATGGACAGCTGAATGGCATTTTCGTCGAGGATCATTGCTAATTCCGATGGGGAGTATCTACTGGTCCCGCCGCGGATGAGGCATCCATTGAGCAAGCGGGTCAATCCGATCTTGTCATTGGGGAGGTCAACCGCACCCGCTTTAATCAACAGAGTTAAATCGATCAGAGGTAGTTCATCATCTGGCAAATAGAATATGGTTGCACCTTCTACCTTCGAAGTCTCCGCTGGGGGGTATTCAATTTTCTGTGGTGTGCGGTTAAAGGAGAGGGGATGTTTCCAGCCGGCCGGGGTCGGATAGATTGAATTGTTGGTAAATGTGTCGGGCTTTACTTCCTTTGCCGCTGCTTTTCCGGTGAGCGATCTTACCTCGGTGTAATGCTCAGGTGGCCGGTCGGACTCTCCGCCCGGGATGATGTAGACGCTGGTCTTATTCCCGGTGCAGAGGTATTTTTTCGCTGCCGCTGATATTTCTTCGGGCCTGACCTTGGCAATTTCTTCCAGATAAGTTGTGAGGTAGTTCCACCCGACTTCGACTTCGAGGGTTGCTAATGTCCCCGCCAATTCCTCATTGCTGCGCATTCTGTCCAGGAAATCGCGCTGGTTGAGTTTCTTGATACGTTCCAGTTCGCGGGTGGAGACCAATTCGGTTTTCAGCCTTTCAACTTCAGCGAAAAGGAGATTTTCTAACTCTTCGCAGGCTTTCTGGTAAGCCGCAAGCCGCTCTTCTTCGTTGAGGGTTTTCTTTTTAAGTTCATCCGGCTCGTTGGGAGATCCGCCCAGGATGACCATTCCGCTGTAACGGTTATCAGGATTATGGGCACAGGCTTGGACTGCCAGGCCTTTAGTGACAATATTCTGGGTCATCT
>JAGHDE010000171.1 GCA_021160085.1 Pseudomonadota bacterium
ATGTTTTGTTTGAAGATGAGGCAATTATCATTATCAACAAACCTCCCGGTCTGGTTGTTCATCCGGCCGCCGGGAATTATTCCGGCACCCTGGTAAATGGTCTTCTTTATCATTGCCAATCCTTATCAAACCAGGGAGAAGCCATACGGCCGGGGATTGTTCACCGCCTTGATAAAAATACCTCGGGAGTAATGGTTGTTGCCAAGAATGACCGTTCCCACAATCATCTTGCGGCTCAATTTAAGGATCATACCATCACCAGAAGATATCTGGCGCTTGTTATCGGGGGCATGAAAGAGTCACGGGGAACGATTTCTTCTCTTATAGGAAGACATCCTAAGGACCGGAAAAAGATGTCATCAAATCCGCTTCAAGGGAAAGAAGCTGTTACTCACTGGGAGGTTCTGAAAGAATACCGGGTTTTTACCTTGCTGAGGGTCAATCTTGAAACCGGACGAACTCACCAGATTCGAGTACACCTGGCCAGTATCCACCGTCCTGTTTTAGGAGATCCGGAATATGGGGGGCGAAAGCCATTAGGAACTATTTCCAAGTCGGAGTTTGGTCACTATCTTCGTTTAATAAAGAGGCAGGCCCTTCATGCCGCCATCCTTGGCTTCATCCATCCTTTCGAGGAGAGGTATGTGGAGTTTAGCGCTCCTCCTCCGGAAGATTTTAAGTCGGTTATCGAAAAGATAGGGGAGGGTACTGATGATGGGGAAAAAGTTACTTTTCCATGATTCCTCTGACGGTTTCTCCATCAACAGCGATGATTCTGACCGTAACCTCTTTGTTAATAAACTCATTTCCACCATCCACCAGAACCGGAATATAATTTCGGGAAAATCCTTTTAAAAGGTCTCGATTTTTTTCTCTTCGGGACTCAATTAAAACCCGCAATTTTTTATTGAGGTAAGACTTATAAAAGGCTCTTCTTTTTTCACTGCCGAGGATTCTTAAAAGACTTCCTCTTGATTTCACGGTATTTCCAGCTATTCTTTCAGAAAACCGGGCCGCAGCAGTCCCTTTTCGCGGGGAAAAGGGAAAGACGTGGAGATAAGCAACCGGAAGCTCTTTAATGAGCTGGAAGGTTTGCTGAAACTGGCATTCCTCCTCCCCGGGAAATCCCACTATAACATCAACCCCGACATTCAAATCGGGGATGGAATCCGCCACATTTTTTATTAGCTGCCGAAAATCTTCAGATGAGTAAGGGCGGTTCATCCGCCGGAGAATAGCATTGTCTCCGCTCTGGAGAGGGAGATGGAGATGGGGACAGATAATTTCAGAGCTTCCTATAAGATCTATTAATTTTTGGTCAACCTCGTTAGGCTCAATGGAACTTAGTCGAACCCGGGGAATTGGTTTTTCTTTTTCAATCTGTTGCAAAAGCTGGAACAGGGTTGTGGGGGAAGGCAGGTCTAATCCATAGGCTCCGAGGTGGATCCCGGTTAAAACCACCTCCTTGTATCCTGACGAACCGATCCGCCTCAGCAGCTCAAGGACTGTTTTCGGATTCATGCTCCGGCTGGGGCCTCTGGAGGTGGGAATGATACAGTATGAACAGTGAGCGTTACAGCCATCCTGTATCTTTAAGAAAAACCGGGTTTTGCTGAAAAACCTCTTAATTTTTTCTTCTGGAAAGGGGCAGCTTTTTTCAAAGGGATTAACCACTATCCGGGTATCTTTATCAATGGCGGTATTGATGAGCAGATCAGAAATTTTACTTTTATCAGAATTGCCCACTACCAATGATACCCCCGGTATTTTTTTCAGGTCATGGGGAGCGACCTGGGCATAACAACCGGTTACCACTATTTTTGCATTTGGATTGATTCGATGGGCTCTTCTTATAAGCTGGCGGGACTGGTAGTCGGTTTTTCCGGTAACTGTACAGGTGTTAATCACGTATATATCCGCAACATCAGAAAAAGAGACAATGCCAAAGTTTTTTTCTTCGAAGGCCTCTCTTATTATTTCTGAGTCATATTGATTTGCTTTACAGCCTAAGGTTGCAATAGCAACGCGCATAATGATAATATTCTTGAAGTTATATTCCAGTTGTGATATTCAGGGGCGGTGATTTTTTAGGATATATTTATAAAATAGGAATTTTTTGTCAATGGCTATTATAAAATCCTTTCGTGGCTTTTTATACAATCGAGAAAAGATTGAAAATCTGAAATCAGTGGTTGCTCCTCCTTACGATGTTATCACTTCTCAAGAGCAAAACCAATATTATGAGAAACATCCTTATAACATAATACGTCTCATTTTAGGCAAAGAGGAGCCTTCTGACAACGAAAGAGAAAATAAATATACCCGGGCAGCTAATAATTTTTCAACCTGGAGAAAAGACAGGATTCTCTCGGAGAGTCGTCATCCATCAATATATTTATACACCCAGGATTACCAGCTTCCTGATGGAAAGTCATTACAGCGAAAAGGCTTCATCTGCCGGGTCAAACTGGAAGAATTCAGTTCCGGAATAATCCGGCCTCATGAAAAGACCTTGAGCAAGCCGAAGGTTGATCGATTTAACTTAATTAAGGCGTGCGGGGCTAATTTCAGCCCGATTTTTTCTATTTACTCTGATCCCGAATGTACTATCGAGCAGATTGATTTAACCGGGAAGAGTCCCCCTTATCTCGACATAACCGATGAGAAGGGTGTTCGTCATCGTCTTTGGGTTGTGGATGATTCAGAAATAATAAGCATGGTATTAAAAGTAATAAAAGGCAAAAACATGCTTATAGCTGATGGTCACCACCGTTATGAAACCGCGCTCAATTATCGAAATTTTATGCGGGAAAAGCACCTTGGTCTGGGGGAAGACGCTGCCTTCAATTATACTATGACCTACTTAACCAATATGAATGATGCCGGACTGGTTATTCTTCCAACCCATCGGTTAGTGAGAGATAGTGGCTTTGATCTTTCTCAGTTTATTGTCAAGGCCCAAAAATATTTTAATATTGAAACCATTCCCGCTGATCCGGAGAGAGACGCTTCCATCAGAAAAAAAATCATGGCAATTATGAATGAAGAGGCAAAGGCGAATTATCTCTTTGCCATGTTTTGCAAAGAACAGAATAGTTATTTTGTCTTTCGGCTCAAAGATTATAGTGTGCTTGATGATTTAATGGACAAAAATATCTCTTCGGCCCTGCGTCATCTGGATACGAATATTTTGGAGGTACTGGTTTTTAATCATCTCATGGGGATCAGCTGCAATGATCCTCAGTATGAGGAATGCTTCAGATTTATTCGCTCTGACGAAGAAGCCGTGCATCTGGTTAATACCGGAGAATATGAAGTCGCTTTTCTGATTAACCCCACCCGCATCGAACAAGTCAACGAAATTGTTGCTCAAGGGGAGAAAATGCCCCAAAAATCCACCTTTTTTTACCCCAAGCTATTAAGCGGCCTGGTGATCAACAAAATCAACCCGGAACCAAGAAGTGCCTAAAGTTTGAAGTGCCTTAAATGCCTGAAGCCTGCCCTGGCGCTTTGCGTTCCGTTTCTTTGGAACGTATCATTTTACCAGAGCGGAAAATAAATCATTATCCCCTAAGCCAGGTCTGGGCCAGGGTTTAAAGCACCTGAAATTGAATGACTTTAGTTCACTTGTAACTTCAAACTTTAACTCACTTACCTTGAAATTTAACATATGGCTGGAAATTTTCTGCCACAAAAAACACGAATCTCATTGTAAAGGGATTGATAAGTCCGCCCTGGTTTTTGTAATTAGAAATAAAAAATGGAAACAGAACCTTCCGTTCCCGTATTGCCTGATGAAACCCTCGATACCATGTTTGAGGGAAAGCTGAAAATAATCCAGAAGAAGAAAGGGTATAGATTTTCTCTTGATGCGGTTATTTTAGGGCGGTTGGCCCCGGTTTCTCCGGGCGATCGAGTGCTTGACTTGGGAACCGGCTGCGGGATAATTCCGCTCATTCTCGCTCGTTCAACGAAAGCCAGGGAAATTATCGGAGTTGAGCTTCAAGAAGAACTGGCCGATATAGCGCTTCGAAATGTCAGCCTGAACGACCTGACCGGCATAATTACCATAGTAAAAGAAGACCTGAACAACCTTCCCTCATTATATCCTCAAAAGTCCTTTGATCTGATTCTGAGCAATCCGCCTTTTCGAAAACTCGATACCGGACGGCTAAACCCTGAGGGGCAAAAGGCTATTGCCCGTCATGAAATAGCGGTTTCATTGAAAGAATTTTTAAAAGTAGCCTTCAGGTTATTAAAACCGGATGGGAAGATTTTTTTGATATATCCGGCTTTTCGTCTAATTGATATTTTGTTTGAGATGAGAAGCTGTAATTTAGAGCCGAAAACCATCCAATGTGTTCACTCC
>JAGHDE010000074.1 GCA_021160085.1 Pseudomonadota bacterium
ACGTTATATTTTATCAATTTTCTGTTGTAAATATCAACCTTCCGTCGTTTGACAATTTTATTTAGTTTTTTTGGGATTGTTAAGAAATTCTTACAGGCCTTCTTTAGACAGTTTTTTTATGAGTTCGGTTTGTTCTTTGGTAAGTTTTTTGGGAACGGCTACTCTGATTTTGACGTACTGATCACCTTTTTCTTTTCCTTTAAAATGGGGAATCCCGAAGCCTTTCATTCTTATCTTCGTGTTGTTTTGAGTTCCGGCAGGAATCTTTATCCTCTTTATGGAGCCGTTGAGCGTGGGAACATCTATAGACGTGCCAAGAGTTGCCTGCGAGAAACTGATCGACTTGTCCATGTATATATCATCTCCATCCCTTGTAAAAACCGGATGCGGTACGATATTTATTTTCAGGTACAAATTGCCCGGTGAGCCGCCATTTATGCCGGGAAGCCCCTTCCCTGCAAGTCTCAATTTTTTGCCGGTACTGATTCCCGGGGGTATTTTTATATTAACAGATTCTGATTTTCCATTAATGAAGAGTTTTTTATCAGCGCCAAAGGCTGATTCCTCGAGGGTTACAGGTATATTATAATTAAGATCGCCTCCCTTTTTTGGCATTTGTTGTTGCCTGGTCATCTGTTCTCCGAAAATTTCGCTAAAAGGGTCTGTTGCTTCATGGGTAGAAAATCGACCCTTTTTACCACCCGGACGACCGAAACTAAAACCAAAACCTCCACCCGGACGACCAAAACTAAAACCAAAACCTCTCAATATATCGTTAAGATCAAATTCCCTGAAAATATCTTCCTGTGTGAATCTCTGGCTGAATGTATCAGCCCCGAAGGTATCGTATTGTTTGCGTTTTTCAGGATCACTCAAAACGGCATAGGCTTCGCTCATTTTCTTGAATTTTTTTTCTGCCTTTTTGTCGCCGGGATTTTTGTCAGGATGGTATTTGAGTGCAAGTTTCCTGTAAGCCTTTTTTATATCTTCAAGGCTGGCATTTTTATCTACACCTAATGTCTTGTAATAATCTTCTGCCATGATTTTATAACCACTGGTTTGCTGTTCACCTTTAAGTTATTAATTACTTTTCACTTGTCAAGATTATTTGAGTTATACCACCAGAAATCATTGTTGCTGACCGGGTCGTAGAATTTGCATCTATCTCCCACCTTGACAAGTGGCGCGTAGTCCATTTCGTTGCTTTCGTGGATGAGCCTGCCCGCAGTCATCATAAATCCAATGAAAAAACCATGCTTTTTGATTACCTGAAGGCTGTACGCGGAACATGTGGGGTGCATCGGGCAGCGGTCACCATCAACACGAGATATATATTTGTTAAATATTTTAACACCTTGCATCAATAAATGACCGGGAAAGGATGGAGATGTTCCAACTTTTTCTTCCGGCCCTGGGTTATTAAAATTCCACGGCACAAATGAATCGCTATTTCCCCCATAACAGGAAGCGCTTAAACTGATAAGTACCATTAATATTATTATAATCCGGAAGATTTGCATAACCGCTTTCCCTCTCGTTCCCACGCTCCAGCGTGGGAACGAGGTTGAAAGTTTAAAGTTTGCAGGGCTAAAGCCCTGCCCTGCTTTGTGTCTTTTGCCCTTTACCTTTTTACCTTTTACCTTCAACCTGTTATATTCAAAAGCTCATGCTTAATATTAGATAATTGGAAGAGCTTTTATTGTCATAGTAATAGGACAGAGAATACTTGTTACTGAGGTTCTGGAGGAATTCTTCTTTAACTCTCTTATTGTATTTATGAGCGCTGCCGACAGCGCTGTAAATATTTCCGGTGTACCAGCCGAGTTCAAAAAATGTGACAACACCGCCTGCAACATAATTTTCATCGTCAAAAAGCTCAACAGCCGCCCAGATAAAGGCTCCATTTAGCAAAAAGGCTACGAGGGCATCCCGTGGCCTTTCAGTGTACAGGTGTCCTGTACCCGGTATTATAGCAGCAAGGACACCCGCTGTGGTGGGAGATTTTCTGGGAAGATTGTCAATATTGTCGAGCCCTGATGAAAAAATCCTTGCCCTGTAAGACAGAACGCTCTCTTCCGAAATTTTTGAAAAGGCTTCACTTGCCCTCTTCCATTCTTCCATATCAACGAGAACGAGGGCATACTGATAGATCACCTTATTCCTGTATTCTCCGGAACTCGCTTTTATTATCTTTCCAAAAGTTGAGAGGGCATCATCATATTTCTTGAGATTCTTTTCTGCCATTCCCTTGAGATAGAGGGCATCATTTAACATGGAGCTGGAGGGAAATCCGGCTATAAATACTTCCATGGCCTCAACAGCTTCTGCCCATTTCTTTGCCTTGAAATAGCTTTCACCGATTCTGAAATAACACTTTTCGGTCTTTTTTTCTTCAGGAAAGAAAAAAACAAATCTCTTGTATTCGGTTATAGCCCTGTAAAAATCACCCTCTTTGAAAAGATTTTCCGCATATCCGAATTGTCTTTCAATATCATCTTCCTTCCCTCCCCTCACCTCCTGGGGACATATAACAAGAAGGAATATAACACCAAAAACAGCAATATTGATGAGCGCTTTGTGCATCTTTTTCAAGCTTCCCTTCCAAGATTGAAGGCGATAAGGTTTTCTTTTATTATCTTTTCAGGGAGGGATTCACGAAGTACATTTTTCCAGATATCAACCCCA
>JAGHDE010000165.1 GCA_021160085.1 Pseudomonadota bacterium
AATCAGAACTTTTCGGATATAGAAAGGGAGCTTTTACTGATGCAAAAAATGACAAGCCGGGTCGCTTCAAGATAGCCGAAGAGGGGACCATTTTCATGGATGAGATTGGAGAAATTTCCAAAAAGGTTCAGGTAAAGCTTTTGAGAGCTCTGGAACAAAAAGAGTATGAGCCCCTTGGAAGTGTGGAAACTGAAAAAGCAAACGTTCGCATCGTTTCCGCCACCAACCGGGATCTCTGGTCTATGGTTCAGGAAGGAGCCTTTAGAGAAGATTTTTACAATCGTCTTAATGTGATTACTATTACTATCCCCCCCTTGCGAGAACGCAAAGAAGATATTCCCCTTTTCATAGAGCATTTCATGGATATTTTCAATCAACCCATTGAGGGAAAAATAAACGGTATTACTTCATCAGCAATGAAGATTCTCCTCAATCATGATTTTCCGGGAAATGTCCGAGAGCTGGAAAATATCATCGAGCATGCATTCATTCTATGCCGGGAGAACTATATAACCGCCAAAAACCTTCCGGAATATCTCAGTGACCGACTGCCTCCCGCCCCTGAAAAAGGTAATCAACGTCAGCTAATTGACAATTTTGAGAAAAAATTGATCGAGGAAACATTAAAACAACACGGAGGAAACCTGCAACGGGCTGCTAAAGCATTGGGAATACACCGAAGCACCTTATGGCGAAAGATGAAAAAAAATAATATATCCGCAACTAAGAATTAGTAGTCTGCGACAACTCGCGAGATCGTTCAGTAGCGGCTTCTACTGCATTTATTAAAGCAGCCCTTATTCCATTTTTCTCTAAGACGTGAAGACCGGTAATGGTTGTTCCTCCCGGCGAGGTTACCAGATCTTTTAACTGACTGGGATGGGCTCCGGTTTCCGAAACCATCCGGGCAGATCCAATCATGGTTTGGATAACCAGCGATTGAGCAACATCCCGGGGCAACCCCACTTTTACCCCCCCATCAGTCAGGGCTTCGATTATCAAAAAAATATAGGCAGGGCCGCTTCCGCTTAAGCCGGTTACCGCATCCATATAGGTTTCCTGAATAATAATTGAAATACCGATGGAGTCAAAAAAATTCTTGGTCTGCTGGAGGTCCTTCGGGGTTGAACTTCCTCCGCCGCAGAGAACCGTCGCTCCTTCTCCGATTTGGGCAGGAGTATTAGGCATTGCCCGAATAAGATGTTTTTCCTCTCCCAGATAAGAAGCAATTAAAGAAGTGGAAATCCCGGCAGCAATTGAAATAATAAGTTGTTCGGTAGTAACCAGCGCCGAAATCTCTTTAAGTACTTCCCTGATAACCTGAGGTTTAACCGCCAGGACAATCATTTCTGCGCCTTCTATAGCTGACGGGTTCTTACTGAAAACCTTGACCTTATATTTATTAGATAAAAAATCGCCCCGGTCTTTCCGGGGTTCAGAAACTACAATATGTTCGGGAGTGGTTATTCCTTTATTGAGAAGTCCTTTTATAATAGCTTCCGCCATCCTGCCTCCTCCAACAAAGCACAGTTTTTTTCCTTTCATCACCCTTTCTCCTTTATCAAATTTTGATAAATTCGCAAAAAAGTTATTTTACAAGCGACATTGATATTTTTGTTTGGGTAACTAATAATTAAATATTTGGTTCTCACGGTTCTCCATCAGATTCCAGGACTCAACTAATTCAGAGGACAACTCTTCAATAAAGCGAGATGGTTTAGAGAGGACATATCCTGATAGTTGATCGTAGATGTTAATCGGATAGGTGATAAAGAGATTTTCCTTGGCCCGTGTTGCTGCAACATACATAAGCCTTCTTTCTTCTTCCATTTCCTCGTCGCTGTTAAAGGCATAGTTGGAAGGAAATTTTCCCTCCAGAGCCCAGATGATAAAGACTGTATTCCACTCAAGCCCTTTGGCCGAATGTATGGTGGAAAGCACCAACCGCTCATCATCAGAAGGGGAAGGAAGCACCCCGGAAATACTTTCATTCGGCGGTTCCAGCACAACATCGCTCAGAAAACGTTCCAACTGCTGGTAACGACCCGTTATAACCTGAAGATGTTCCAGGTCTTTGATCCGCTTGGGATAATCATCATATTTATTTTTCAGGATTGGTTCATAATAGCGGCAGATAAGACCAATCTGGTCAGTGACAGTCAATCCATTTTTGGCAATAGAAACGGTTAGTTCATGTAACCGAATTATCCCGTCAGTGAATTTCCCCTTTTTAGGATAATTGCTGAGATTTAGCGGGTTATGGTTATTGAACATCCACTCAATAATATTGCGACTGGTTCGGGGGCCTATTTTTTCTATCAGCATAAGAATCCGATTCCAGCTCATGCTGTCCCTGGGATTGTTGATAATTCTGAGATGTGCCAGGACATCTTTTACATGAGCGGTTTCAACAAACTTGAATCCGCCGTATTTTACATAAGGGATGTTACAGCGTCCCAGCTCAATCTCTAAATCAAAGGTGTGAAAAGCGGCTCGGCAAAGAATAGCTATGTCGTTTAGAGGAACCCCTTCTTCCCTTAACTCCAGCACCTTCTGGGCAATAAAGCGGGATTGATAATTTTCATTCTCGGCCGCCAGAACTATTGGAAAAGGGCCTTTGATCTTTCTGGTAAAGAGGTTCTTGGTATACTTTTCTCTCGCATTTTCAATAATTGTATTTGCAACATTCAATATCGGCTGAGTAGAGCGATAGTTTTCCTCTAATTTTATTATTCGAGTTTCAGGAAACTGATTAGGGAATTCCATTATGTTGCGGAAGTTGGCCCCTCGAAATGAGTAGATGCTCTGGGAATCATCTCCCACTACCATAACATTATTATGCTTAAAGGCCATAAGTCGAACAATCTCTGACTGGGGAAGGTTGGTATCCTGATATTCGTCAACCATGATGTAGCGAAATTGTTGAGAGATATCAGCCCGGGCCTCTAAATGGTCTTCCAAAAGCGTTTTAAAATTGAGCAGAAGATCGTCATAATCCATCAGTTGATTCAAACCTTTATATCTCTTGTAGAGATTTTGAAGGTTCAATAAATCTTTCAGGTCATTGTAAAAGTGAAAATATTCCCGTTCGATAACTTGAGAGAGAGGTTCCATTAAATTGTTTGCCTTGCTGAACATTTGGGAAATGGTATTTTTGCGGGGAAAGCGGCGCTGCTTCTCGTTCAACATCAGTTGGGTTCTCAGAAGATTGATTACATCTTCGGAATCAGCACGGTCCAGAATAGTAAATCCTGGTTCATAGCCGATCAAATGAGCATATTTTCTCAAAAAGGTGTTGGCTACCGAGTGAAACGTCCCCCCCTGTATCCGTTCACACTGGCTGCCTATCATTATGCCGGCCCTTCGGAGCATCTCCTGAGCTGCTTTGCGAGTAAAGGTCAAAAGAAGTATATTTGCCGGGGGAACCCCGGTTTCGACCAAACGTGCTAACCGGTAAACCAGAGCGCGGGTCTTTCCGCTTCCTGCTCCAGCAATAACCAGAACCGGTCCATCCTGGATGGATACCGCCTCTAATTGGGTGGGGTTTACTTCCTTTTCGTAATCGATTCGGAAAGATGGTTTTGATAAGGGAACGAGATCTTTTAGTAAATATTTTTTCATAAAAATTTTATAGCTTATCTGTCTCTTATTTTCAAGGATGGATTCAACTCATAAGTGCAAAACAGAAAATCAAGCTTTCCGATCTATAGGAGAAGTTTTTTATTGACCGCCGGAGGGCATTATAAGTGTTGTCCCTTTCTTAAAGACAAATGTATATCGAATAGCGTCAACCGGACAAACATTCAGGCAACGAGCGCAACTAAAACAATCTGCCGGCAATCTGTTTCCAGCAACTATTCCTTTTGCAGCTTCCAAGGGGCATGACTTTATGCAGGCGCCGCATTGAGTGCATTTATCTTTATCAATTCGGATCCGGCTAATACTGAATCGTTCAGCTATCCATGAAATAAAACCAAAAGGACAAATGAGCTGGCAGAAAGGACGGTAGCTGATGAATGATCCACCCAAGGCAATGATAACCGTCAATAAAATGCTAAGGCTTTCAAAATCCAGATCAAAAAGATTAAAGGGATTAACATAGTGATAAATAACAGTTCCTTTGCGGTCTCCGATGATACCGAACAGAAAAAGCAACACGGTGAGAAAAAGACCGGTTCGAATTATGTTTGTCCAAACAAATGGAAGCTTTTTTTGTTTAATTTTCCGCAGAATGGGCAGGCTATAGATCAACTCCTGAAAAGCGCCAAAAGGACACGCCCAGCCACAAATTATCTTATTCCCAACAACAGCGAGCACAAGGAAGAAAACAAAAGCAACTGTTTTTGCTATTGGATCAGGATAAAGCCCGACCATCGATTTGAAAACCTTAACAACGCCTTCCATGGGATTAGGTGACTTCCCCAAGAAAAAACCAGCTATGGTTACCGAAAGGAAGAGAGAAATAACATATGGAGTTCTTGGATACCAATCGTGTCTGTTTTCAACATTGGACCCGTCTGGACGTCCTGTCTTAACCAGAAAAATAAGGCCCCAAAGCACTAATGCTGCATAAACATAATACTTGAGCGTGGACTCACTATGAGAAAGAAGGTGCTCAATAACATGTTGAAGTTCCTCATCCTTTACACCCAATTTTCTAAGCGGTTTTTTCTTGGAAACATCAATTGGCAGTCCAAATTCACGGGCAAGTGATTTGCCGGTAACTCCAAGGTTTGGAGCAATATCGATGATGGCCATATCAATGTTAAAATTGATCGATTCCTCTGACTCCTTTGTTGAATCCAGAAGAACACCAATTCCTATGATTGCAAGCATCCCCACTACAGTTGCCAACAACCAGATCCGTTGTTTAAAAGAAATTTTAAAAAGCCAGGAATAATTATTCATATTGTTATGATTTTCTTGATTTCCGCACAATGAATATCAGCGTATTTCCTCCAAGGATGACTTCATCTCTGAGGGTAATATCATATCTGTTTTTACGACGCGAGCGATCTGAAGAGAGAAAAGCTGCCATTCTCATTACAAAAACCAACGGGAAGAAAAGATACTGCTTCTTCTTTACCTTATCACGAAGGATTGCTTCAATCTTCAGGTCATTAATGCCAAAGATTAGATCGAGAATCGTTATGGTTAGGGGCGAATTGTGGAAGTTGAAAAGATTTGAGCCAGCCTTTTTATAGTCCTCAACGGTTTTTGGTTTGGTAAGGGAGCCTTTGATAAAATACCGAAACCGTTTCTCAATGTTAGAGTAGTTAGGAATACTGAATATGCCAACTCCCCCAGGTTTCAGCACTCGCGAAAATTCTTCTACTGCCCGGTAGGGATCAGTCATGTGCTCTAACCCATCAACGCAACACACATAATCAAATGACTCATCAGGAGCTTGAATATTTCGGTTAAGATCTGTGAATATGCACTCAATACCCTTTACTTTGAATATCTCTGGTTCGATCTCGCCGCAAATAACTTCATAGCCGAGTTCTTTGAGTTTCATTGACAGGTGCCCGTATCCCGCGGGCGCATCCAAAAGTTTACCTCCTGGCTGTGTGGAAAGCCAGGAGGTGATGACCTGGTGGATACTTCCTCTGGCTTTCGGTACAATCTTTTGGTTATCGTAAATGTTATCAACCCGGGTCATATGTTTTCTTGTTCATAACGTTTTGCAGAAGCGGTTGCAATGAAGGGTAGCGGAATTGCAATCCGTCTTAATGCAATTGTCCGGCGATAATATTCAACCCATTGTCAAACAATTTCTTCCCGCTGCTTCCCTCTGTGCCAATATAAGTGAGACACTTCCCAACCTATAATTTAGTGTATATTATAGAGGGTGGGAAGGAGAAATAAAATGTTAGAGAATGAATCAATGGAAACTCAGGTTAGCAAAGAAACAAAAAACATTCAAGGTATCAGAACTGTGCCGGATCCCGAAGTGCGAGAGAAGGCAGTTCGTCGAAAATTCACGGCAGAGCATAAACTTCGTATCCTCAAGGAAGCGGAGTCCTGTATGGAACATGGCCAAATTGGCGCCATGCTACGTCGAGAAGGGCTTTATTCATCCAATCTCACTGCATGGAGACAGCAGTTTAAAAAAGGGACATTAAAAGCCCTATCTCCCAAGAAGCGAGGGCCTAAATATAAAAGGCCCGATCCATCAGCCCATCGCGTTATTGAACTTGAGCGAGAGAATGAAAGGTTGAAGAAAAAGCTCAAGCAGACAGAAACCATAATAGAAGTTCAAAAAAAAGTATCCGAGATCCTGCAAATATCTCTCAGCGGAAACGGAGAGAAGAACTTATGAATACTGCAGGATCATTAGCAAAAGATGTTGGTATCAAAAACGCCTGTGATGCCCTGGTTATTCCAAGAGCCAGCTTTTATAGATGGTGTGATAGCGACAAACACTCCACAAAGGATAATTGCCGTCCGGTGCCACCGCTATCATTGACAGCAAACGAACGAAAAGGGGTGCTGAACATACTTCATGAAGATCAATTTGTCGATCAGGCACCAAGGGAGGTCTATTCAGCGCTTCTTGATGGAGGCATCTATATGTGTTCAGTAAGGACCATGTACCGCATTCTGGAAGAGAATCAAGAAGTAAGAGAACGGAGAAATCAGTTAAGGC
>JAGHDE010000217.1 GCA_021160085.1 Pseudomonadota bacterium
GAGATGATCAATGGTGGCCTGTTTAATATCCAGATTCGACTGGTTTTCTAAAACTGATTTCATGTAAATACGATACCCCTGCCGATCGACTTGAGCTCGGGAGGAACGTACCGCAGGACCCTTTTTTGTGTTCAATAAGCGAAACTGGATGCCATTCTGGTCGGTAGCCTTTCCCATTTCACCGCCCAAGGCGTCTATCTCTTTAACTATTTGACCTTTGGCAAGGCCACCAACAGCAGGATTGCAGGACATTAATCCTATGGTGTCGAGGTTCATGGTGATTAATAAGGTGACAGCTCCCATTCGGGGTGAAGCAAGCGCGGCTTCACAGCCGGCATGGCCTCCGCCCACAACAATAACATCATATTCTTTTGGGTATAACAGCATAACGATCCAAAATATTAAAACAGCAATCAAAAATTATATTGACAATTAACTTATAACTACTATAACTATATTAAAAAAAATTAGACATAAGTCAATACAATCTGCCAATAATAGTCAATGCTGTTGAAATAGATTCATCCGATTCATGCTGGTTGAAGTATCAGCTGTTTTATGTTTTTGCATATATAAACAGTTAGTGTTTTTTCCGGCCTGCCACTTCACTCCTTTTGTTTTCCTGATAAGAATATAGAAAAGGTCAGAATGGAAGGAAGCGGCGTTGGTATTTTGATACAAGGGATTACTTATGACAAAACGGGATTATTATGAAATTTTAGGGGTGAAAAAAGATGCATCTGAAGTTGAGATAAAGAAAAAGTATCGTCAGATGGCACTCAACTATCATCCTGACCGAAATCCAGGAGATAAGGAGGCAGAGGAAAAATTTAAGGAATCAGCAGAAGCTTACGAAGTTCTGCATGATCCGGAAAAACGGTCTCTTTATGACCGGTTTGGGCACGATGGATTAAAAGGGACAGGATTTACGGGTTTTTCTGGTTTTGAAGATATTTTTTCCAGTTTTGGTTCTGTGTTTGAAGATTTTTTTGGATTCGGAACCAGAACCCGCAGCCGGACGGCGCCTCAAGTTGGCGCTGATTTACGGTACGACTTAAAAATATCATTTTTTGATGGTGCTTTTGGCCGGGAAAAAAAGATTTCATTAGATAAGATGCATTCTTGCAGTTCTTGTCACGGATCCGGAGCAAAAGCGGGCACCAAACCAGAAACCTGTCCTACCTGTAAGGGGAGGGGACAGGTTATGCATTCTCAGGGTTTTTTCAGCATCAGTACTGCCTGCCCCCAATGCCACGGGGAAGGGACAATTATTAAGGAACCTTGTCCGAAGTGCAAAGGAACCGGAAAGGTCAAAAAGAGGAAGACTGTTTCGTTTCAAATACCGGCAGGTGTGGAGAATGGTACCAGACTTAGATTGTCAGGGGAAGGAGAAGATGGCATCAGGGGAGGGCCTCCGGGAGATCTCTATATTGTGCTTTTTGTAGAGGAGCACGATTTTTTTGAAAGGAAAGGTAATGACATTATATGCGAGGTTCCTATTGCCTTTACTCAGGCGGTTTTGGGGGCTAAAATTGAGATCCCCACATTAGAGGAGAAAACCACGCTAAAAATTCCTCCCGGGACAGAACCAGGTAAAATTTTTCAACTAAAAGGATTGGGGATACCCCATTTAAAAGGGTTTGGAAGAGGGGACCAGTATGTTCAGGTTACAATCAAAGTTCCTGCTAAACTGACAAAACGCCAGAAAGAATTATTGCAGGAATTTGCTGAAGCAAGTGGTGAACAGGATTCTTCGGTAAAGAAAAAATTTTGGGGGGAAAAACGAAAAAGTACTAATTGAGTTCGGTTTAAATTATTTTTTTGACATTTACACCCAACCTTTTATTGTAACGTAAGTTTTTCGTTTAGAAGAGCTGAATCTTTAATAATTTTAGATCATCCATTATGGAAATAATATCGATAAAGCCTTTTTTGGCCATAATCGTATCTCTTCTTGGCTCAATTTTTATTGTTATCTCTCACAAAAAGCCTAACCTGAGAGAACTTTTTACCTTTTTGATTGCTTTTTTAAAGCTTGGCATTATTGTCTCCATGGTGCCGGTAGTCTTGGGGGGAGGAAAAATTGTCTATAATCTGATTGAAGTTCTCCCGGGCGTGGGAATCGCCTTCAGAGTCGATTCTTTTGGTCTCCTTTTTGCCTTGGTATCTTCTTCTTTATGGATTGTTACCTCCCTTTATTCTATCGGATATATGCGGCCTCTCAAAGAGCATTCCCAAACGCGTTACTTTGCTTTTTTTGCTCTCGCCCTTTCTTCGGCAATTGGCGTCGCCTTTGCCGCTAACCTTGTTACTCTTTACTTGTTTTATGAGATGCTGTCGTTGTCAACCTACCCTCTGGTAACTCATCATCAAGATAGAGAAGCACGATTTGCGGGCAGAAAATATCTTACCTATCTCATGGGCACATCAATAGCATTTTTCCTTCCAGCGATGATATTAACCTATCATATTACCGGAACATTAGACTTTTCCGATCAGGGGATACTGGCTGGAAGCGCTTCCGACAAAATGCTTATCATAATATTTATTCTTTTTATTGCCGGAATCGGCAAGGCAGCCATTATGCCCATCCATTCCTGGTTGCCTTCGGC
>JAGHDE010000135.1 GCA_021160085.1 Pseudomonadota bacterium
GTCCGCCTTTACGTACTTTTAAATGTTTTTCTATTGATTTGTTTAACCCTATTACCTGAGCCAGATCCAGATACACTGGAAGACCTGCCAGCGCAGTCATCCCTGTTGTGTTTTTCTCAGTTTCATACTTGAATGGAAGAACGCCTTGTGCCATAATGCTTACACCTCGTTGATGATAGTTTCGTTGTTCTAAAACTACTCTATCACCCTGTTTTTACAGGATCAACGAGGTTTTTAATTTTTTTTGGTGGTGGATTTAGGATGATTGGGGAGCATATTATATAGAAAATTTTGGAGGGAATTAAGATGATAAAGAGAAATGATTGTTTTTTTGTTCGATATCTAAAGCGTCGACATTGAGCAGCAGGGCACTCTCCCCGTTTCCTAAAAGAGTTATTCCGGAAAAGGTTTTTATCTTGTTCAATGGCGGTTTTAAAGATCTGACAACTACATCCTGCTGTCCCAAAAAATTGTCAACAATAAATCCTGCCCTTTGGTCGCTTGCTTCAGTGATTACCACCGAGAGATACTGATTATCATTTTGGATTGCGGGCTTTAATTTAAGCAGTTTTCTGAGCCGGTAAAGAGGGACTCGGTTTTTTTTAACCATGCAACTCTCTTTTTGATTATGCAGTGAGATCTCCTCCGGCAGGATCATGATGTTAGAAATAACCTTGTTAACAGGAATGGCAAAAAAGCGGGAATCAACATTTATCAAAAAAACCGGCATAATTGCCAGTGTTAAAGGAATTTTTAAAACAATCCTGCTTCCTACTCCATTCTGAGAATGGATTGCAATATTCCCTCCCAGAACCTCGATTTTTTTTTTAACGATATTCATTCCAACCCCTCGGCCTGATGTTTCTGTCACCTCCTCGGCAGTGGAAAAATTAGGAGCGCAGACCAGCATCAAGATATTTTTCGGAGTCAGATTTTCTCCTTCTTCCGGGCTTATAATACCCTTTTTGATTGCTTTTTGCTTTATCAGCTCAGTATCCATACCGTTGCCGTCATCTTCAACCTTAATCACAGCGGTTTCTTTTGTCCGGTTAATGGTCAGGGTTATAGCCCCCTTGGGTGGTTTGCTCCTTTCCTTCCGGAGCTGAGGGGTTTCAATACCGTGATCAATTGTATTGCGAACAATATGCATCAAAGGAACCTCAAGCCCTTCTATAATAGACCGGTCCATTTCTATCTCTTCGCCGATCACCTTAAAACTTATCTCTTTTCCTGCACTCCCAGACACATTTCTTATGGTCCTGGCGATATTGTCGGTAAGTATCTTAACCGGCGTCATCCTGGCAACGGTTATTTGAAGATGGAGTTCTTTGATCATCCGTTTCATTTGAAAAAGTGCCATTTTCAAAATTCGCGAGGCAAAAGCATTGCTTATAGTTTGAATCTGGTTATGGCAGAGAAGCGCTTCACCGATGATGTTGAACATGTTGTTCAGGGTTTCAATCTTTACCCGTACATGGCTGGCCTCCTTTAAGGATGGAACATCGCTTATGCTGCTGGTAACGCTACTCGAAGGTGAGGGGGAATAAGGAGCAGTTTTCAGTTTATCCAGGAAGGGGTGAAAAGGTATTTCTTGAGAAGAACCAGACTTTACGTTCTGGATCATTTTTCCCACCAGATTAAAACCCTCGAACAAAAGATTAACTGTTTGGGTATCAACAGTCTGGTTTTCGGGCAGCTTTTGAACAAAGTCTTCAAGATGGTGGCAAAGCTTTTCAATGTCGGAAAATCCGACAGTGCGGGACATTCCTTTGATTGAATGGATGTTACCCATAAGCTGGGTGGTTAGATCATCGTTGGCGCCTCCTTTTTCCAGCCCCAGCAGGATGTCATATATTTGCTGTAAATATTCTTCTGATTCGGTAATGAATATCTGGATGTACTTGTCCAGATCCACTCGGGTGGCTCCTTATCCGCGGGTTTTTAAATCGTTCAAAAATTATATTCTAAAACAGAGCGCAAAAGCCTTTCTGAGTCCAGAATGGTTATGTCAGGGATTCCTTCTGCCCCTTTTAATGCCATTTTGGAAAATTCAGGGTTGTCTCCATTGGCTATTGTTCTCGGTTCTTCCTCCCCCCCTGGGGAGTCAAGCGTCTTTGTTCCCATAACTTTTTTTACCAGGATTCCGATATCCATTTCTTTATCGTCCAGGATAATTATTCGAGAATCCTGATCGACCTTTCCGGGAGAGAGCCCTAACAGCAAAGCCAAGTGGATAATGGTTAAAAAACTCCCCCGATGGTTCAAAAGACCAGAGACGAAAGAAGGGGCTAATGGAACCGGCCTGATATTTCCCGTTTCAATAATCTCTTTTACATAGGTAAGCTCAATCCCGAAGGTTGCATCATTCAGCGCAAACAGAAGAATTTTATTCATCGGAAACCTTAAACCTGGCTACGGCTTTATCGAGGTCTTCTGCTGTATTCACAAGGATTTTGCCAAATGATTGTACCTGGTTGAAAATATCATTCTGCCTTTCCATTGCTGACAGGGATTTGTGCATAATGCGCGAATTTTCTTCGGCCAATTCAGCCAGTTCTCTAAAGGACTGAACTATTAATTCGCTACCCACTGCCTGCTGTTGAGTTTCACTGGAAATTTCCTTGAAATTTTCTCCCAACCTGGTTACTTCTTCCACGATCTGATCAAGATTTTCAGATATGGTTGTTATTATCTCCCGGCCATTTTTGATGCCTCCGGTCCCTTTTTCGATAGAGCTTTTAACCACCTCATTTTCGGACTGTATCTCCTCGATTATTAAAGCAATTTCTTTAGCAGATGATTTCGATTCGTCAGTGAGATACCTGATCTCCTCGGCTACTATTCCAAAACCCTTTCCGTATTCTCCCGCTTTGGATGCTTCAACGGTTGCATTTAAGGACAACAGATCAGTTTTTCGGGCAATATCCGAAATTATTTCTAAGACCCGGTTGATTTTACCTGTTTTGTTTCCCAGCGCTTGTATGGAAGTAATGGACTTCTCAACCTGAAAGAAGACAAATTCTATCTCTTTAATTACTGCCTGAACAGATTCCTTTCCATTACGGCCGTTTTTTACCGCTTGAGCAGCAGAAGTATCCGCCTTTTTTGCCATCTCAGCTGTTCTTCCCACTGAATCCGACATGTTTTTGAGGGTAAGCGATTCTTTGGCAATCAGATTAGATTGGGTTTCGGCTGACGCAACAATGTTTTTTACTGCCGGAGTAACCTGCCTGTTGATATCGCTCATTTTTTTTATTGAGTTATAAAGTGATTTACTCGAGGAGATTACTTTTGCTGCCCCCTTTTTTACGTGTAGCGCTAATTGTTGAAGATTGAAGACCATTTTCTGAAAAGCGGAAGATAATTCTTCAATCTCATCATTCGATTGAATGTAAATTTCGTGGGTCAAGTCTCCGTTGCTGACTATATCCGTTGCTTTTACCAACCGGGACAAATTTTTGGTAATAGCGCTGGAAATTGAAATCCCGAATATCATTCCCACGAAAAGACCTCCGGCGATTGATAATGCCTGAAATTTCCACATCTCATCGAGAAACAAGCGGGACAAAAAATTAACCGCAAGGATCCACAGGATGACTCCTAAAAAGCTTAGTATGAGTTTATTCCTCATCATTCCTCCTTTGGGCCGTCTGTTTTTTTGAGATCATCTTCCGAAACAGGAATAGTTACTCTAAAAATACTCCCTTCTCCTGCGTTGCTATTCACCTCAATGGTACCGCCTGTCTCTTGAATGATCTTAAGGCTGATGGTAAGTCCCATACCACTGGCATCCCCTTCTATTTTAGCGGAGAAAAAAGGATTAAATATCTGAGGAAGAACTTCCGGAGATATACCAGTTCCAGTATCAGAGACTGCTACTTGTATATTTTCCCTTCTACTTGTGTCGGGATTGGCTGAGATGGTCAGGGTGAGTCTGCCTCCGTCGGGCATTGCCTCAAAGGCATTATTAATGAGGTTTATAAAAACTTGTTTTATCTTGTTTGCATTTACATATACTAATGGTAAGTTTTTATCATAGTTTTTTACTATTTTTATCCGGGCTGTTTCTGCCCGGGGTTTTACCAGAGCAACTATTAGTTTCAGGAGATCAGCCACTTGGACTTTTTCCCTCTCGCCTTCCTCTTCACGCCCAAAATCTATCAAATCCCCGATCATGCTTTTAACCCGCAGGATCTCCCCCTGAATAATATCTAATTTATCACGGACCGGATCAGCTATACTGCCTTCATTCAGAAGCAGAGTGGTATAACTCAAGGCTGAAAGCAAAGGACTTTCTATTTCCCCGGTAAGATTGGCAGTTAACTCTCCCAGCATGGATAACTTTGCATTCTGAACGAGTTTATCCTGCATCTTTTTGAGCTGTTCATTGGCAACTGTTAATTGTCTGACTTTGGTATAGTAGGGGGTGACATCTTGGGCAATTAAGACTGTGCCGGTATTTCCATCTTTTTCGATAAGATTGGCGAGAACGATTTTAAGTATTAACTTTTCATAATGAATGGTATGGGTAGAAACTTCAGGATCAGGACTTGCCGAGATTTTTTTTGCTGCTTCTCTTATTCTGTGCAGGTTTTCAGCTTTAAAGAGGTCATATAAATAAATTCCTACAAGCTCTGTTTCTGTCTTATGAAAAATTTTTAGTGCCGCGGGGTTGCCATAGCTTATTTTTAAATTATTATTTGTTTCTATGACCGCCTCTCCGATATTTTCCAGAATAGTTTCATGATGGGACTTTTCATTCATCAGCTCTTTAACAACCGCCCGTTTATGCATATCACCAAGTCCAAAAACCGGCAAAGCGCCATCTTTATCTCTTTTTCCAGTTTTTAGCATCTCGAGAATTGTCTTGATGTTTTTCTCTATTGCTTCTACTGGCCCTTTATACAAATAAAAATCCGCGTTTATTTTATCTTTAAGTATTAACTCATCAGTAAGAGCGCCCGATAGAATGGTTATTGGTATTTCCTTCAGTTTTTGCTCCCCGCGGATATATTTAATAAACTTGATGCCATCTACCCGGGGCATTATCAAATCTACAAAAATGCAATAAAAGGATTCCTTCTTTGCCATTTCGATTCCCTGCAGTCCATCAGAAGCCTTTTTTACGGAGTATCCCTCTTTTTCTAATATTTCGCGCAAGAGCTCACGGTAAAATACA
>JAGHDE010000193.1 GCA_021160085.1 Pseudomonadota bacterium
ATATTATATAATAAAAAATTTTATTTTTCGTGTTGTTTTCATGGCTATAGTTTTTTTTAAAAAATCCGATTACCTGAAATTAAATAAAAAAGGGGGTGATTCCAATGATTTGTCAAACTGTAAAAAAGGGTATTGATTGCATTTTTATGAAGAAGTCCGGGTGTGGATACAACGGAGGAAAATGTCATCCTATCGTTGATAAATGCGAAGGGTGTGGCCGTATAGAAGAATTTCCTTCCGGGAAATATTGCTCAGTCTATCCGGACCCAAGAATAAAATGGCAAAATCACAGCTGCAATTTTGCCACTCACGTTAAAAAAGAGTCTAAAGCATCAAAAACGACTCTCAATGCCCTGAAGGCTTCTAAGAGAAGAGCCGCCGGCAGAATATAATGTAACCTTTTCTTTTTATTAGATATTTTTTTGGTGGGCGGCTGACTCCTCCTCTCTCGTCCCTTTTATTCAGCCGCTCACCTTCTTATCCATGCAAGTAATTTTCTTGAGAGCACTATTTTTCTAAAACTGATTGAATGGTTTTTCCCAGTTCTTCATTGGTTGTGGTCATTGCCATGATTTCGAGTTTTGATCTGAATCCTTGTATTTCAGTCAGGCTTTTTGTTTTGTAAAGACCTGCAAGTCTTAATAGTATCTCTTTGACCACATCTGTTTTTTTATAATCAAGCATAAGAAAGAGGGTGTTCCAATCATCAGGCAACCCATAATCAGCAATAAAATGTTTTACCGCTGAATTAAATTTTGGGGTGCCGTGAAAATTGTAAATTTTATTACGGGCCTTTTTATATTCATCAGTTCCCTTCTTGCCCATCCACAATCTTTCTATCTCCTTGCGGTATTGTTTTGAAACCCATTCAGAACGCTTCGATAGTTTGAGAGACGATTTTTCTTGAGAAACATGGCTGCTTTGATCCTTGAGTTTGTCGATTTCCCGCCAGGATAATTTTTCCTGCTCGTCTTTATTTTCAATGCTCATCTTATTTTTTTCTTTCCGCCTTGAGTTTTTTTATGAGGCTCAAACATCCTCGCGAATGATCTCTTAGGCACCGGTTTTTGTTGTCAACACCATGTTTAAATTATCGGCAATCGTCCGGGCAAGTTTACTTAATGAGTTGTCTCTTGCTCCCATTACCACGATTACATCTCCAGGTTTACTGATCTCTTTCAGTTTGATAATAACCTTTTTCCAGTCTTTCAGATTTTCAGCATGGGGAATCCGAATTCCTTTCAGCAAGTCAGCAGCACAAATAGATTTATCAATGGTTCCCCCGGCGTAGTAGATATCTAACAGAATCAAAACATCTGCTGAGGTTAAATTGGCGTTAAAGGTTTCTATTAACTCCTTCTTGAGAAATTTGGTGGGTCCATAGCCATGGGGCTGATATATCAAGATTAAACGATTCCCTATCTGTTTCAATGTTTCAACAGCAGTAGAAATCTTGGCCGGGCTGTGAGAAAAATCATCAAAAACCCATATATTTCCTGCTGTTCCCACCAGTTCCAGCCGCCGTTTAACTCCCCTGAACATTTTCAAAGCGTCCCTTATTGCGGAAAGCGATAGCCCCAACTTTATTCCCAGAGCTATAACTGCCAGCGCATTGGAGATATTATGTTTTCCGGCTATTGGCAGGGAAAAAAGAGTATTCCTTACCATAAAGGTAGACCCTTCTTTTGACAGGTTTGCTGCCTGGGCTTTAACCTGACTTTCCTTGCCAAAACCGAACGATATGACTTTATCTGGAGAAACCTGGGGAATGAGTTCTTGTGAGTAGTGACAGTCAGCATTGATAATAACTGCTTTCTTGGTATTTTTTATAAAACGCAAGAAATTTTTTTTAAGTTCGGAAACAGGCTTATGATCCTTGGAAATGTTCGCTAATATACTAATTTCAGGATAAAAGTTTACGATGGAGCCATCGCTTTCGTCAGTCTCGGCGAGCACGTAGTTAGAACTTCCCAGCTTGGCGTTTCCTACTCCCCCGGAGCCTTCATAGTCAGGGATGATTGCTCCATTAAAAACCGTGGGATTTAACTCAGCATCATCCATAAGTTTGGCAGCCATGGCGGTGATGGTTGATTTACCGCTGCTTCCGGCTACCCCGATTCCCCGGGCGGAATTAAAAATACGAGCAAGCAAAGCAGAACGATAAGTTACCGGAAGGGAGAGTTCTTTTGCCTTGCTCAAATCGGGGTTGTCATCCTCAATAGCACTGGATATGATTACTTCATCAATCTCCGGGGTGATTCCGCTTCCATCCTGATGATGGAGGATAATATTCCGGGTTTGCAAACGGGTAAATAACTCCTGATCAGTTTGCCGGTCATAATTTCGGTCTGATCCGGCCACGAAGTTCCCCTGAGCTCTGGTGATTTGAGCGAGACCGCTCATTCCGCTTCCTCCAATGCCAACAAAAAAATAATGCTTGCTCATAATTTTTTCAGATCTTCAGGGGTATTTACATTTATCAAAGAATGTAAATCCGGATCTATCCTTTCCAACTCTTCCCTTTTTATTTCCCTAACCTTCATCCATTTATAAGCCTTTATTATTTTGAGGTCACCCTGTTTCATCAATCTTTCAATTGGTTTTATAAAGTTTCGGGAATAGAGCGCATGAAGCGGTTCCCAATGCTGGCCGGATCGATGAACCACAATGTCGGCAGTTTCAGCCAGATTTAGAAAGTAGCTAATTACCTTTTTATCAAGAAATGGCATATCACAGCTCACAAAAAATGCCTTTGGGGAGGAGGAAAAAAAAAGACCGGTATATATGCCTCCCAACGAGCCTTTCCCCGGAATAAGGTCAGTTACCATCCTGATATTCAGATCAAGGTATTCCAGGGGGGAATTGGTAACTATGAGGACTTCATCAAACAGTTCTCTAAAAAGAGAAACCGTCCGGTCAATTATTCGCTCTCCCTGAACCTCAATAAATGCCTTGTTACGGCCCATGCGGCGGCTTTCACCGCCGGCTAATATAACGCCAGTCATAGAGATTAAAACACCTTTTTACTGTCTATTAATATGGTAACCGGACCATGATTAACAAGAGTTACTTCCATGAGAGACTGGAATTCTCCTGTGCTTACAACGATACCACTTTTTTTTACCTGCTGGATAAAATAGCGGTAAAGGTGATTGGCTTTATCAGTATCCCCGGCAGCGATGAAGGA
>JAGHDE010000163.1 GCA_021160085.1 Pseudomonadota bacterium
GAACTGGTCCAAATCACATCCTTTGGCTGTGGGCTGGATGCCATATCTGCTGATGAGGTAAAAAAAATAATGAAAGAGGCCGGTAAAATTTATACCCTCATCAAAATGGATGCAATCTCCAATCTGGGGGCAGCAAAAATCCGCCTTCGTTCTCTGCTGGATGCCGTAAGAGAGACCGGGGGGAAAAGACAAGCGGGAAAAAGCAAAAAGGGGAAAGCAAGGCGGGTATTTTTACCGAAAGACCGGGAAAGGACCATAATTGTGCCCTGGTTTTCTTCACTATATTCGCCGCCTATCCCCGCTGTTTTCAGGCATCTCGGTTACAGAGTGGAGGTGCTCCCGCCCCAGGACAGATCTTCGGTAGATACGGGCCTCAAATATGTCAATAATGACATGTGTTACCCCGCTGTTATTATCATTGGAGATGTCATTAAGGCATTACAGTCCGGTAAATATGATCCCGAACACACCGCTGTTATGTTCACCCAGACCGGTGGGCCGTGCCGGGCATCCAACTATCTTTCCCTTGCAAAGAAGGCGCTCATCAGTGCCGGGTTTAACGACGTGCCCGTACTATCCCTTTCGACTAAGAGAATCAACCCCCAGCCGGGATTCACCATAGACAAAAAGGGGTTAATTGAAAGATTGGGCATGGGGCTTATCTTTACCGATGCGCTTGTCAGGATGTATCTTGCCACAGCAGCACGGGAGGTGAACACGGGAGAATCAGAAACGATCCATCAGAAATACCTGGCAAAGATGGAAAAGTGGATAGAGGAAGCAAATTTCGGGGGTCTTCTAAATTTGCTCAAAGAGGCGATCTCTGAATTCAACGCGGTAGAGGTTAAAAACGAATCCGTGCCTGCAGTTGGGGTGCTGGGAGAAATTTTTGTCAAGTATAATTCCTTTTCAAACAATAACATAATAGAATGGCTGATTGAACAGGGGGTCGAAGTAGTTATTCCCTCACTTGTAGAATTTTTCACCCACCGCTTTGTCAATGAAAAATTTGATCAGAGTGTATATTTGAAACGCTCTTTAAAAGAAAGCGTACTGACACGCCTGCTTGATAACTATACCCGATATTATCTGTTTCAGGTGGAAAGGGTCATGCAAAATTTTCGGTATTATCGAAACCCCCACGACCTGAAGGAACTGGCCGAAGCAGCGAGCAAAGCTATAAGCCTTGCCAATCAGGCTGGCGAAGGCTGGCTTCTAACCGCGGAGATGATTGCAATGTTAGAGGATGGTATAGGAAATATTGTCTGCCTTCAGCCCTTCGGCTGTCTCGCCAACCATATTACCGGCAAGGGACTGGAGAGAAAGCTAAAGGCCATGTTTCCCCATTTAAATCTCCTCTCGCTCGACATGGATGCCGGCACCAGTGAAGTAAATATCCTGAACCGGTTGCATTTTATGGTGATAGCGGCTAAGGAGGAGATGGAGACGGAAAGTGACAGAAAAGGCTGCCGGAAGATACATTCCGTTGAGCCGGCTTTATACCAACGCCCCTTACTCAGAACCCTGAGACTGATCTTTAAATAATGATATAGCCACTTCTCTCTTCTCCTCCCATTTTAATCTGTTTTCTATCAGTAACTTTACAAGCATATTTCTTTCACGTATACTCCTGTCCCTGTCTGGAACCTTTCCAATAATCATTCGGTTCGATTCTGTATGCCAGGAAAAAAAATAGAATGCAGAAAATCAGTCATCAAAGGATGAAAAGGTTAATAAGGATAGTCGGAACGAGAGATGATTTTTTGCTTGTAATTATTTTTCAGGTATTTTTGCTTCTTCAATTTCCACCGATCCACCAATGCGCTGCTGAAATTTACAAATACCAGGATATTAATGGTGCTGTTCATTTTACTGCAGACTCCGCCAGCATCCCTAAAGGTGCCGAAATTTTGCAAGTCTTTGGTACCGACGATGGTGATACTGATAATTCATCGAGCGAACAACACCAGGAACAACCCTCTTCCCAGGACGAGATCATCGTCTCGGTTTTGCACAACCTTGTCAAAGTCTACCACGCAACCCATACCTACAGTAAAAAAGACTTTTTTGTTTGTGCTGATATGGCAATGGATGTTTGGAATATGATAGAAACCAAAGGGATCAACGCCCGCATTGCGGCAGGAAACATAAATAAAGCACGGGCTAATTGGAAAGAATACAACCATGCCTGGGTGGTAGCGGAAATATCACCCGACAGATGGGTGGCTCTGGAAATAACCCGCGGAACTGTTGTGAGGGGGAATGAAAATAAAAATTACTACCGGGGCTATTTTTTTAACACCCCGAGAGAGCTTAAGGAACACGTAGATCTCAAAAAGCGGATTCGGGAACTATCCATAAGGACTGGGGCATTACAAAAACAACTAAAAGAAGTTAAAAAAGAGTATGAGCAGGGATTAAAAAAGCACCGCGATTTAGTCGATGAATGCGAAAAAAAATATCCGGATCAGCGACTTTCCCAGACCCGGTTCGGAAAATACAGGGAATTGCGAGATAAAATTGCTGAACAGGCGACAGTGGTTAAAGGATTAGAAGAGAGAGGAAAGCAATTGGCAGGAATCATTAAAACAAATATTGAAGAACTCAAAAACATAGAACAGCGGTTAGATCAACCAGTGGAGAGGCTTAAATTTAATTGAGAGAGACAGAGACAATTTTAGATACCCCCGGTTCTTCCATGGTGATTCCGTATAAGGTATTGGCAATCTCCATTGTATACTTATTGTGGGTAATAAGAATAAACTGAGAGTCAGAGGAAAATTTTTTCAGGATATTAGCGAAACGACTGACGTTGGCATCATCCAGAGGCGAATCAACCTCATCTAAAAGGCAAAAGGGGCTTGGTCTGAAAAGGTAGAGAGAAAAAAGCAGACTGAGCGCGGAAAGAGCTTTTTCTCCTCCCGAAAGCAAATTAATGCTTTTTAAACTTTTACCTGCAGGCCGAACCATAATCTCAATCCCGGTTTCTAAAAGATCATTCTCGTCTGTCAGTTTAAGTTCCCCTTGCCCCCCTTCAAATACCATGGGTAATAATTCCTTAAAGTTTTCATTAACCTTATAAAAGGTCTTTCGAAAACGTTCCCGGCTGGTCTGGTTTATTGTATGAATAGCCTCCTGAAGAGAGTCTAATGACCTGTTTAGATCATTAGACTGGTTCTGGTAGAATTCATACTTTTGCACCTGTTCTTCGTATTCCTTTTCTGCATTAAAATTTATTTCTTCCATCGTTTTTTCCCGAAATCGCTTTAACTTCTCCAGCCTTGCCCTGGTGCTCTCCTCCGGATAGTCCTCCGGGGAAAATTGACCTGCCACATCCCCTATAGAAAGATGATATCTGGTTTCAATTTTTTCTTCCAAATATCGTTTCTCTGAAATAATTGCGCTGAGTTCATGGTCGAGCTTTTGAACCAGCGGCTGAAGATCATTAAATCCATGCTGAATTGTCTTGAGGTTTTCCTCATGCCTCATAAGATCATCACGCCCTTTGGCAAGTCTGTTGTCATCTTCCCCGAGTTTATCCTGAAACTCCTGGTATGTCCGGCTCATATCATTCGCTCGAACAAGCGCATCATCAATACTTTTTCTCAATACCTTTGTCTCTTTTTCCGACTCCTTCTGAATCTGCTCACATTTGGAAATCTCAGTTCTGCAATTTTCTCTAACTCTTTCCCGTAGCTCAAAGGCAGAGCTCAAGCTAAAAATTCGGGCTTTTAAATCCATAACCTCAACGCGGTCTTGATGAAATAGTTTTTCCTGGGATTCTATCTTCTCCCGACAATCCTTCTCTTTTCCCTGAAGAACTAAAAAGGTTTCATTAAGCTGTAACTGTTTTGCCTCTAAGTGTTCAAGCTCCTGGTGGTTGTTTTCCAAATCTTCTTCCAACTCATCCAATTCACCAGTAAATTTTTTTTCTTCCATCAAGAGAAACTCAATCTTTTTCTCAACCCTTGTAATTTCCTCTTCGTTTTGATGTAAATCTCTCTCCTTGTTCTGCA
>JAGHDE010000119.1 GCA_021160085.1 Pseudomonadota bacterium
CTTCAGTGCTGAGAGTAAAACCTGCGGGGACCGGTATGTTCAAGTTTACCATTTCCGCCAGATTGGCTCCTTTGCCGCCCAGAACTTCTTTCATGGTGGCATTGCCTTCAGCATTACCCTGTCCAAAGAAGTAAACATACTTTTTTTTAGCCATAAAGAAATCCTCCTTTAATTATATTGATCTAAAACCAGCTTATTTTTTCCGGTCAGCTTTTTTCTTCGGTGACAATTTTGGAAAAATCAGCAATGTTTTTAAAAAGTATGGAAATTTTGCCTAATAAACCTAATCTGTTTATCCTTAGACTTTCATCTTCACACATAACCATCACGTCATCAAAGAATCTATCTACTGAAGGTTTTAACATTGCAAGCTGGTTTAAGGCCACGGGATAATCACGGGATTTTATTAATTGCTGAACCGCTGTTTCAACCTGCTGGTAAATTTCATAAAGATTTTTTTCCGCTTCTTCTACAAATAACAATGGCCGAACTTTTTCATGGGGATGTGAGGCAATGATATTGGCTACCCGTTTGAAGGTTATGGCCAGCGGTTGAAAATCAGGACGGGTTTTTGCTTTCTGTAAGGTGTTGATCCGGTCAAACACATCCACCAGATCTACGAAATGGGCGGTTGTAGCTGCTTCTACTACATCATAGTCATATTCCCTTGACGTCATCTGGTGATGAAAACGGGTTTGTATGAACTCTGATACTTTATTTTTAACTTCATTCAGATTACCGGTCAGTCTGGTGTTAAAGAGTTTTATGCTTTGTTCAATGATACCGGGAAGATCCATGTGGAAAGATTTTCCCAGAATGATGTTGATGATTCCCAGAGCCTGTCTTCTAAGGGCATGAGGATCAGCTGTCCCGGTGGGAATCAGTCCGATTCCAAAGCAGCCAACAATGGTATCAACCTTGTCGGCAATGCTTAATAAGGACGCAGTGAGTGAGGAGGGAAGCTCCCCCTTTCCTGATAAGGGCAGATAATGTTCATAGATAGCTTCAGCCACTTCCGGATTTTCTCCCTCTAACAAAGCATATTCCCGGCCGACTATGCCTTGAAGGGTTGGAAATTCTCCTACCATTTCGGTAAGAAGATCCGCCTTGCATAGAAAAGCAGCCTGTTGAACTTTCTCAACGTCTCCTTTTAGTTCTCGAGCAAGGGACTCTCCGAGTTTTTTAAGGCGGGAAACCTTATCATAAATGGAACCCAGTTTGGCTTGATGCACCACCTGCTTTAAACCTGCCACTCGATCCGAGAGAGGTATTTTCCGGTCCTCATCAAAGAAAAATCGGGCGTCGGTCAGACGGGCAGAAAGAACCCGTTCGTTCCCTTTAACAACCACTTCCGGGTTGGGAACCTGGTTGTTCATTACCACTATGAAATAAGGGAGGATGCCGTCATCGGTATTTGCTACGGCAAAATATTTCTGGTGTTCTTTCATGGAACAGATAAGCACATCTCGCGGCAGTTCCAAAAAATCTTGCGAGAAACTTCCTCTGCCGATTACGGGATATTCCACCAGGTTAGCCACTGTGTCCAGAAGCTCTTCATCTTTCAGGATTTTTCCACCAACCTCTTTTGCTAACCTCCGGGCTTCTTTTTGAATAATTTCTTTCCTTTTTTCTATTTCAGAAATGACAGAATTTTTTTCCGTCAGTTGCAGATACGATTGGAGGTCTTGAACTATAAAAGGTTTATTACTTAAGAAACGATGTCCCCAGGATTTATTTGAACTCTCAATGGTATCAAAGCTAAAAGAGACAATTTTGCCATTGAAGAGTGCCAATATCCACTTAATCGGCCGGGCAAACCGCACTTCTGAATCACCCCAGCGCATCGATTTGGGGAAGG
Source organism: Pseudomonadota bacterium (assembly GCA_021160085.1). Classification (GTDB taxonomy): domain Bacteria; phylum Desulfobacterota; class WTBG01; order JAGOGO01; family JAGOGO01; genus JAGHDE01. The sequence goes on from JAGHDE010000119.1 coordinate 1,859, forward strand.
GAATGGCGGTCATAATCTTAACCAGTATATCCGGTAAAAGAGAAAGGGTCGCTTTCCCTTCGAGCTCTTTTTTTACCTGGAGATAGTTGCCTTTTTTTGTTTCTACCACCTTCAGGTCAGATAGAGATACCCCCTGACGGGATGCAAACCCTTTTGCCGCTTTAGTAGGATTACCTTCTGAATCAAAGGCGATTTTTTCAGGTGGTCCCATGGCCTTTATAACAGTATCGGTTTGTCTTTCCGCCATCCCTTTGACGCACAGAACTAAACGCCGGGGGGTTCCCATGGTGATAACAGTATCAAATTGGATCCTCTGGGACTCCAATTCAGAACTGATGAGTTTTTTCATCCCTTCCAAGGCGGGAGATAAGAATCCCGCTGGCATTTCCTCGGTTCCGATTTCTAACAACAACTCTTTACTCATCATATTACCTGCTTAAAAAATCTCATTAAAAAACTTTCCCACTGAATCTAAATTCAGCAGCTCTCCTTTTTCAACAGAGGAAACTCCATCTCTTCCCGTTGTTTCATATATCTTTCCGCACAAAGCCGGGCTAAGTTACGAACCCTCCCGATGAATCCAACCCGCTCGGTTACACTGATGGCTTTGCGGGCATCAAGAAGATTAAAAGTGTGCGAACATTTCAGGCAGTAATCATATGCGGGCAGAACAAGACCGGCTTGGTTTAGACGGGCGCATTCCTTTTCGTACATATCAAAAAGTTTAAAGAGCATATCAATATCAGCGACTTCGAAATTGTAGCGGGAAAATTCCACCTCCCCCTGGTGGTGAATGTCACGGTAAGAAATGCCCTTGACCCATTCGAGATCAAAAACATTATCTACTTCCTGCAAGTACATGGCTATTCGCTCGATACCGTACGTAATTTCAACCGAGACTGGTCTCAGATCAATTCCTCCCACCTGTTGGAAGTAGGTAAACTGGGTTATCTCCATCCCGTCGAGCCATACTTCCCAGCCCAACCCCCAGGCTCCCAGGGTTGGGGACTCCCAATCATCCTCTACAAACCGTATATCGTGTTCCTGGTGGTTTATTCCTAAACCGGTCAAACTTTCTAAATAGAGGTCTTGAATGTTGGGGGGAGAAGGTTTCATGATAACCTGAAACTGATAATAATGTTGCAGCCGGTTGGGATTTTCTCCGTAGCGCCCGTCGGTTGGACGACGGGAAGGTTCTACATAGGCTACATTCCATGGTTCCGGCCCCAGAACCCGAAGAAATGTAGCCGGGTTGAACGTTCCTGCTCCCACCTCAATATCATAGGGTTGCTGAATGACACAGTTATTATTGGCCCAAAATGTTATCAGGGACATGATCAATTCCTGAAGGTTCATTTATTACTCCTCTGTTAAAAACGGTCATTTTCCATTTTTTTGAGAAATTTTGAAGTCTTAAGCTCCTTACCTAAATGGTATTGAATAAAACGAGGGAGAAACTCGCGGCTCTCCGCCAGGGCCTGAGTTGAAAAAATCAGGCGCGAGATTTTATCAATACTCAGAATATATGCTTGCTGTAATAGTTTTAATGTTCCTTGAGAAACGGAATATTCATCTTTTCCATTGTTGGAACAGAAGGCGCACACAACCCCACCCCTGGATATGCTGAACCTGAAATCCTTGCCCTTTTCTAATTCTTTCTTGCACGCAACACATCTGGTAAGGGATGGACAGTATCCTAAAGCAAACAAAAGACGCATTTCAAATATTCGGAGATACTCTTCCCGGGGAGGAAACCTGTCAAGAAGAGAAAAAAATTGAACCAACATTTCGAAAATGTCCTGATGCTCAACTCTTTCTGCTGTCATTTCATTAATCAGTTCTGCCATATAACTTCCGTAGCCCATGGGGATAATATCCTTATGGAGGGAAGGGAAAGCCTGTTGAATCTGGCATTGGTTGACCATCACCAGTCCGTGTATTTCCTTGCTGAAAAATGAGAGTGAAACACAGGAAAACAGGTCCATAGCCGCTCCGAATCGTCGCTGACTTTTTTTCGCTCCTTTGGCGATTCCTTTTAACTTTCCGAAATTACTGGTGTAAAAAGTGACAATTCGATCGGTCTCGCCGAAGTCCTTCATATCAAGTATTAGGGCCGACGTTTTATGTTCGGGCATAGAGCAGTTTTTTATATTAAAAATTTTAAAAGCAAGGTGGCAATACCCATATAAATTAATATTCCGGTAATATCATTTGCTGTGGTTACAAACGGCCCTGAAGCAAGGGCTGGGTCGATATTTATTTTTTTAAAAAAAGCGGGGACGATAGCCCCTGTTAACGCAGCAACGGTTATAGCGCAGAACATCGCTATTCCCACTACAACCCCTAATAAGGGCTTGTGATGCCATAAACTTGCCATACTCCCTGCTACAAGGCCGCATGCAACCCCCATAATGGCCCCTACTTTGAGCTCTTTAAATAACACCTCCGCCATTTTTTCAGACAATACTTTCCTTGTGGCGATTCCTCTCACCACAATCGTCGAAGTTTGAATACCCACATTCCCTCCCATAGCAGTTATAACCGGAACAAAGGTTATGAGAGCCAACATATCCTCTAACGTGACTTTAAAGAGCCAGAGAAGATAACCGGTAACAATTCCACCAAAAAGATTGGTTATCAACCAGGGAAGGCGGGCACGAGAGATTTTGAAGATTTTACTTCCATACAACAATTCTTCCTCGTTGGTTCCGGCCATTTTCAAGATATCTTCCGAAGCTTCTTCCTCGAAAACGTCGATAATGTCATCCACCAGTATTTGGCCAACCAGCTTATTGCTATGGTTCACCACGGGGAGGGAGATAAAATCATATTTTTTGAAAATGCTTGCCACTTCTTCCTGATCTACATCGATGGTTACACTGATGGGATGGGGATTCATGATCTTTGCGATAATGGTACCCGGATCAGAGAGGATAAGGTTTTTTAAAGATACAACCCCTGCTAATTGGGTATCATTGGTGGTAACGAAAATATTTTGAAGGTTTTCAACTTTTTTAGCTTGAATTCGAATATGGGCGAGGGCTTCATTAACCTTTATATCTTGATTTACCGAGATAAGCTCGGCCTGCATGATTCCGCCGGCAGTATCTTCTGAATATTTGAGAAGTTTTTGAACCTCTTCAGAATCCTTTTTGCCAATCTGAGCCAGAATCTTGCTGGCCTTTTCTTCAGGGAGATCAGCGATGAGGTCGGTGGCATCGTCAGACTCCATGTCATCAACGATTTTTGTAAGCAGGTCATTCGGGATGTCTTTTAAAATGAGTTCCCGGGAAATATTGTCAATCTCGGAAATAACATCTGAGGCAGTCTGAACATCAAGCAGACGAAAGAGTTTCTTCTTTTTCTCATCCTCAAGGGCATCGATAAGATTCGCAATATCAGCGGGATGGAGAGTGCTCAGCAAGGTGATGATTTCAATCTCCTGACCCTTTTCAATAAGGTTCCCCAAATCTTTTAACGTGGTATGAAGTGTTTCCATCTGATGCCTGATTGTTGTAAAAAGCTAACTGAGGGCTTTAAACCATTCTAACTGTCGATTTCGACTTAACCTTGCTTAAGCTTGTTAAAATATATTTTTATACCACTATTATGCTGATCAAACAAGAATATTTTCCTTGCTGGCTGGATGAATATTGAGGCGCAGGGGGTGGGGATGATGCAAATTATTTAAGAAGGCTGGAATGATCAGGTGTTACTATGTTCCCGGCGGAGTTTTTTCAGCTTTCCGCTGATTAGATGTCGTTGTATTTTAGAAACCTTGTCAATGATAAGAGTTCCATTTAAGTGATCTATTTCGTGTTGAAGCACCCGGGCCATTAAGCCTTTGGCTTCAAGGGTGATTTTTTTTCCATCCCGATTTATTCCCTCCACTACAATATTTTCAGCCCTTTGGATTTCGAGCATAATTTCAGGCACACTCAGGCATCCTTCATTAAAGGAGGCTAATCCCTCAACAGAGATTATCTTTGGGTTGTAAAGCTCTACCAGTCCTTCGCCGATATCGGTGACAATTAGGCAACACGATTTCCCAACTTGAGGGGCTGCCAGGCCTATTCCCCGGGATAAGTACATAGTTTCGGCCATATCTTCAGCCAACGCAATAATCTCGCCGTCGATGTTTTCCACCAGCTTTGATTTATTACGAAGAATCGAATCCGGGTAGGTTACAATGGTACGAGTCACGGTTGTTTCCCCTTTATTAATTCTGGATTGCGCAAGTTTGATGCAGCAATGTTTTTTTGATCCTTGCAGGGGCTTGATTCCCGCCTGCTGCGGGCAGGTATCAAG
>JAGHDE010000082.1 GCA_021160085.1 Pseudomonadota bacterium
GCCATTACCCCCCTCTCTTTGCTATTTAATTTATCATTCGAAACATTAAAAATATCAAAACCGGGTTTTAAAAACGAATTTATTACTTAACTCTCTATAATCAAGGTTAACATTCTAATGGCAACTTACAAACCACTTATGAATTTTTCCTGTAATGGAATATCCCTTGAAATTATCTTAGAAAATCATAAGCGGTGGGTGGAATCGAAAGGATTGGACGGAGAACGGGCCATCATCAATGGAGCCCGCCTGAGAAAAGCCAACCTGGAATATGCTGATTTACGGGCTGCTATTCTCCCTGATGCTGACTTGCGAGAGGCCAACCTTGCGAATGTCACCCTGCGGGGTGCCAACCTGAGGAACGTAATGCTCACTGGTGCTAATTTGCGGATGGCCATCTTCAGGTTTGCCGATATGAAAAAAGTCGATTTAACTGCAACTGACCTGGTGGAAGCCGACCTGCGGGATACGGATCTCAGAGAAGCAAAGCTGACCGGCGCTCATCTTACCGAGGCCAACCTGCGATGTGCCAATCTTGAAGGTGCTGAACTACGGGAGGCCAACCTTGAGTTCGCTGATTTCAGCGAGACCAACCTCAAAGGAGTGGATTTGAGCGAAGCGAATCTAATGTTAACAAACTTTAACCGAGCCAGCCTGGAAAAAGCTGATCTGAAAGGAGCCCTCAATATAACATCCGCTCAAATTGCAAAAGCAGATACCCTTTATGAAGCAAAGCTTGATGATGAAATTCTTGCTGAGATAAAGAAAAATCATCCCTCCTTGTTAGACCCGCCTGAAATCATAAAGTGAAGGCTTTATCGCCTTTAAAGCCCTGGCCTCCGATTTTCCCCGAGATAGTGGATGCTAAAGATTATAAAATCCGAAGCACGAAATTCGAAACAATTTCAAAATCCAAAATCTGAATGTCCCAAACAAGTTCCCCCGAATCCCCTTGCCGTTAATATTATGATGCTTTTTCTATCGGAAAAGCCGGACGATCTTTGTTAAATAATCGGTGCTGGAATGATCCTTGGGGTCTCCCACAATGGCAATGCGAGCCTGGATGGATAAAGCGGTATCCCGTTCCGGAACATTTTCTACGCTATAATCGGTCCCTTTCGCAAACACGTTGGGCTCAAGTGTTTTTAAAATTTTATCCACGGTAGGATCAGAAAAAACAGTGAGGTAATCAATATAAATAATTGAAGAAAGGATTTCCAGGCGTTCGTTCTCCGGCATTAAGGGACGGCCTTTCTTTCCCAATGCCTTCATGGAAGCATCACTGTTCACCCCCACCACCAGAATATCTCCTTCTTCTTTAGCCCCCTTAAGACACCGAATATGTCCCACATGAATTAAATCGAAACATCCATTGGTGAATACGATTGTCCGGCCGTTTTTTTTATGTTCACTGATAATGGACCGGAGCTTTTGATGGTCAAGAATTATTTTTGCCTCATGCATGATTCTTTTTCACCGCCTCCAATAACTCGTTTCGGGTAACGACAGCAGTGCCACTTTTCATAACCACGATGCCGGCAGCATAATTAGCGAGACAGGCAGAATCATAGAAGCTGGCCCCAGCCGCTAATGCAAGGGTGAAAACTGTCGCTACTGTATCGCCGGCTCCAGTTACATCGGTAATATCATCGTGGCCGACTATGGGAATATGGGATATTTCAGCAGTCTCCTCAAGCAGACTCATTCCCCGATTTCCCCGAGTGATGAGAACAGCTTTCAAGGCCAGCTTTTTCTTTAACAAACCAGCCGCTCGTTTCACATCCTTATCCCCCACCATCCGTATCCTGGTGGCTCTTTCAGCTTCTGATTCATTAGGGGTAACCGCAGTAACACCCCGGAAACGCATAAGCTGATAACGTGAATCAACCACCACTGTTTTATGCTGGGCCAGTGAAGCAAGGTCAGTGATGATGCGAGGAGAAATGACGCCGTATCCATAGTCTGAGACTATTATGGCATCCATATCTTTGGATACCTTGGTGAAGCTATCATGAATTTTAGCTCGCAAGCGAGCAGGGAGAGGTTCCTCGTTTCTCCTGTCTATTCTTATTACCTGTTGTTTGGAAGTATGATCATCTCCGGCCATGATCCGGGTCTTCGAGGTGGTGTTCACAATATGGGAACGCACCAAGCCATCTACATTTTCATTTTTCTCAGTCAATTCCTTAACGATGGTGTTCCCCAACAAATCATTCCCCAGAATGCCAAGTGCATAGACCTTGCAACCAAGGCTCCCCAGGTTGTTGGCAGCATTCCCGGCGCCACCCGGGACTATGGTTTCCCGTTCATGGCGGACGACAAGGACAGGAGCCTCTCTCGAAAGCTTAAATGGTTTTCCATAGATATAGACATCCGAAATAAAATCACCGATAATCATCACTTTGACTTTAGAAAATTTATCAATGATTTCCCGAAAGTGTTTCTCCCCCACCCGTTTTTTTTCTTTCGCTTTTCCAGCCAACTTCTTTTTTTCGTTTTTTGTGTCTTTGTTGGAATTTGCCTCTTTTCTGCTATAACTCATAATAACGCACCGCCATATAATATTTATTCATTCAAGAAATTCTTCACATGCCTGGAGAACCCGATCAGCTGAAATATCCTTCATACAACTATGATCGGTAGGGCAAACTTTAAGGTGGCAAGGACTGCACTCCAGATCTTTTCGCAACAACCGGGTTTTACCCATGTCATAATTTGTATAACGGGGGTCGGTGGGGCCCATAATCACCACCACCGGGGTATCGAAGGCCACTGCATAATGTCGCGGTCCGGTATCATTGGTAACCAGCAACGCTGAATCACTAATTATTGCTTTAATGTGTTCCAGAGAAATAATCTCGGCAACCCTGTTAAAAGGACGATGGCGCATACTGGATCTAATATTCCGGTCGATATCTTCTTCCCCCGGGCCCGGCATTATTACTATCTGGGCGCCGTAGCGTTCTATCAATGCATCTCCTACTTGAGCAAAATTTTCCGGAGGCCAGCACTTGGATGATCCAAAACTGGCTCCCGGAATTATGCTGACGATGGGTTTATGCTCTTTGGTTCCCCATTGCTGATAAAAATTATTTACTTTCTCCCGAGTGCCAGGAGAAAATTGAAGAACGGTTTTCCGGGAAGAGATACTATAATTTAAATGACTGCACAAAGTCAGATAACGGTCAACCATTGGGAGGGGAACCACCCTGCCATTCTCTTTCGGAGGAGGAATCGTATCGGTTAATAAAAAACCTCTCCCGTCTGTCCGATATCCTGCGCGATGTGGAATCCGTGCCACAAACGACAGAGCAGCGGAACTGAAGGAGTTCGGCAAAATTATTGATAAGGCAAACTTTGTTTTTTTCAGCTTCCTGCTTACCTGCCACTTCCTTTTCAAGCTGCGGTCAAGCACCTTAGAATCATAGGCGATAATTTCATCGTAATAAGGAAGCCCTTCGATGACGGCTTGAATTTGGGGGCGAACCATAACTGCAATGTGTGAGTCAGGGTTGTTTTCCCTTACTGTCCGTAAAAGAGGGGTCGCCATAACCAGATCCCCTACCCAGTTGGGACAGTGCACTAAAATTTTATCTGGCCTCTTTCCTGCCATAGTCCTTAACAATTTCTTATGTTTCACAACTTCTGGACATTACTCTTTCTCTTCATTCAGGAAAAAATCGCTTCTCACTCCCATGAATGGATTGTACTTAACGGCATAATGAAGCTGACCGGACTTGATGCACCGGTTAGAAGCCTCATGATCTCTTTTTGTAATTTCTTCTTTTACGTGATCCCACCCTTCCAAAGTAATATCTTCCATCTCATCCACCAAATGCGCGTAATGAGGCGAGACAGGAAGGTCTGCATATTTGTTTACATACCAGGGAAATATTTTCTGAAGTTTTTCGATCCAGAGATTTAATTCAGCCCCAAAGTCTAAACAGGACTCCGCAAAAAAATTATCCAGGGATTTCATCTTCTCCTCGTTTATAAATCCGCCCTTCCTGGCAATATTATAGGCATCGGTGTTTATATAGGGGAAAAAGATAGACCATCGGAACCTCCCCGGTTTAATTTCTCCTAACAGCTTGGTCGTCATTAGAATATCTTCTCTATTTTCATGAGGAAATCCAAACATCACAAAAGCGGAGGTATGAAGACCGGTCTGATGAGCAATTTCGAACCCCCGGCAGATTTCTTCATTGGTCATTCTTCGGTTAAGGATCCTTCGCCGAATTTCTTCGCTCCCGCTCTCAAGGCCGAACTTCACGATAGTGCAACCGGACTCTTTTAATGCTGATGCTTTTTCCTTATCAAATTTTTTGATGTGTCCATTCACCACATAAGGCAAACCGATCTCGACCTGGTAGCGCCGACAAAAATCCAGCAAATACGACTTGTTAAGAGTGAAAATATCATCATCAAAAATAAACGTGCTGATATTCTGGTAGTTGTCAAGCAGATAGTGGAGCTCCTTCATAACCTCATCAACGGTATGACGGCGCAAATAGTGCAATTCGCCCTCAGTTTTACCTAAGTCTTCCTTGTAAAGACTAACCATTTGATGATTAAAACAGTACGTACAGCGATAGGGGCACCCTCTGGACGCCATCACCCCGACCCATCCTCCCTTGGCGTCAATCACCTTTTGAAAATCAAACAGCCCGTAATCTTTGAAAGGAAGGGAAGTAAGATCGATAAAAGGAGCAACCCTGTTTTTGATAACCTTTCCATTTTTTCGCGTCCAGAGATTGGGAATGTTTGAGCAGTCTTTTCCATTCTCCATCCTGCCGGCCAGTTCTGCCAAAGCATTTTCTCCTTCTCCCAGGCAAACAAAATCAAAAAAACCGGATGCCATAACCCCATCAGGATCGGCGGTTGCGTGAATACCTCCTCCAATAACAGGAATAGAAAAATCCTTTTTAATCTGAGAAGCGATCTCCAGGCAATACTGGTATTGGTTGGAGACCATGGAAATTCCTATAAGACGGGGATCAAACAATTCTATATCCTTTTTAATCCTCTGCCAGTCCAAAGGATAATTAAGCTGTCCGTTAATATTTAACAGCCTGGTCTCGTGTCCGCGGGATTTCAGCATCCCTGAAAGGAAAGCAACCCCATAATTAAACCCTATTTGTGCATTAAGGTTGGGATAAATAAAAAGGATACGCATGGATATCTTGCCCTAAACTTTAAAAATTTATATTTATTTATAATTTGCAAAAAATATTGCCGCGCTTCACTTA
>JAGHDE010000054.1 GCA_021160085.1 Pseudomonadota bacterium
CTGTTTATGTTGAGATTAAAATGAATTATATTTGCTTTGTTGATCAACACTGAGTGCCTGCCCCAGCGGTGGTGACAGTAATAGTACTCATACGGAGCTAAAGTTATCCAGCCAACATGAATATCTGAGTATATCCAGGCTACCCTCCCCGGATACCAGCCAAAGCCAATATCAAAAAGCGGAAGGCCGGTATGAATCATCCTGCGGCTCACCGGTGGAGCCCAATACCAGTAACCATTCACGAATATCCAGTTTCCGTAATGGTGAGTCAAGTACCCGAACGGCTCGTAAGAAATCCAGGTGTTGTCTCCATAACAGACCGTCCATCTTCCTACCGTAAACGGCGCCCAGCCAACCGATATGTGAACAGGACGCCAGAAATAATAGTTTGATCCCTCATAGTAAACTCTTTCCCATCTGCCATAATCTTCTAAAACATGCCCTTCATAATCAAGGCCGGAAGGCAGATATTGTGCTGACTCACCTCCTGCTTGCATCCGTTCACGCCAAAGGGTATCTCTTTCCGTGTTCCAAGCATCCCAGCCGGAAGCGACCAAACCCTGATTAGCGGTAACCTTCCGCCGGTCTGCAAGGATGGATGATGAACCGGCAATCACTTCATATCTCGTGTCCGCGCTGTTGTGCACAAAAAAGACCGTTCCCTTAAGAGCAATAATTTCAACTGCATTTTGATTCACATAGAGATCGAAGATAGTTTCCGCTGGCGCAATCACATAGCCGAAAGCGGTTGTGGCTTTAATGATCGCTTGCGAACTTTTGTTGTATAGCCGAGCGGTCGCTGAATCCAGATCGATTTCGGTTGCCTCATCGGTAAGTTGAATAAGCTGAATCTGGGTATCGCTGCCTATCCTTATCCAGGTGTTGTTCGGCATGATAATTTCTGCTTTTCCATCAAAAGAGGAATATAAAACATCATTAGTTCCGAAGGGAGCAGCATCATCTGTTGCAACCCAGTCTTCTTCATCGGAAACATATCGCAGCAATTCTCCCTCAACACACGATATTTTTCCTACCAGTATCGTTTCTTCTTCTTGATCGTTCCAGCTTGAATGAGCCGGCCGTGACATAACTGAAATTAGAGTGAGGAGCAAAATAAACACTATCCCGAATAATTTTTTGATAACTTTCATGATATTCCCCCTTTTTTTTGCGTTCTGTGTATTTAGACGCTTTTGGCTTAAACTGGTTTACCTCTACCGGTTTTTTTGTCGGTTGATTCAACCGGAATTATTTTAATGAAGAGGCCTTCCGGATAGTGGGCTTTACGCCAAGATCGGTAGATCTGAAACGACTTGACAAGGTAAACTAAAATGCGTAACCTGCCTCTCAGGCTGCGATCATTTTTTAACCTCGAAAATTAAAATCGGCGGTAACAGAAAAATATATTTCCCTTCACCATAGCAACGTAATATAATCATCAAAAAATCAAAGAAATTTGTAAAACAGGGTTAATAGAGAATGAAAACAAACAATGAAATGGAGAATCTTTTTGGGGAGTTTGAAGCATCAATGTCGGTAAATCTCATTGTCCAGGGCCCTGGTGAGGTGATCGACATGAGAAAACAACTTCTGAAAGGATGCGTTCAATGTGGGAAAAGAATCGGGGAATTTATGCTTCCCCAAGATATTGCCTGCGCATTGACTGTCGGTGACTTTGAAATAAAAGCAGAATCCACCCGGTTGCTTCAGAAACTTTGGAATAATAGGATTTCCCTTTCAGAAGCATCTGCAAAAATTGATGGCCTTGTTCGAGCTGCCGATGATACCGCGAAAGTACTTAAAAATTTAAAAGAAATTGACCCTGAGAAGTTTCTTCAAGTATTAACCATTCTCTGGAAATATCAAAAGGAGAGAAAAGGTGACAAAAATAACAGCCTATAGGAAGGCAAAAAACCAGATCGAAAAATTTCTTAAGGCTAAGGATATTAAAGAAGCAGAAAATATATTAGCCAAATGTGCTGATGACACCCGCATCCATCTTTATAATGAGATGTCATCGCAGGAATTAGGGTTGTTAACCTCGCGGGGAGACTTGGGCTGGGTTGTTTGTGAACTGCCTCGAGAACAACTGATACAAGCCCTCGCCCATGACCCGGAATTAATAGATGAAAAAGGAGAATTATATCCTGTCCAGGCAGTAGCTGTTGCTTTTTCTCTGTCTGACCGAAAGGACGCTCCTCTTCTTTATCAGGAAGAAGAGATCATGAGGAATATTGTGAGTTTGGCCTTTCTGGTGGAACTGCCAACAGATATTCCCCTTGATGATCTGGATGAAATTGGAGACTGGCTCTCTAATCACTGGCTCAAAAACTTTGAGCCTAACCCTGAAGACATGCTTAAATACAATGCAGAAACCCTCAGTATGATTACCGAAGGCATCCGGGAGCAAGCCCGGGAAGAACTTCGAATGGTCCAAAAGGCCTTAAAAGAAAGGGCTGATAAGATAGAGAAAAAGATGTTTGATATCTGAGGAAAATAATATCTTTAATGCAAAAACAAAAAGATGTCATAGAGCATATAGCAAAATGGGAGCCTCATAGGAAAGAATGGCTTCCTGATCCTCAAAAGCCTTTTCTCGTTCAGGTGTTAAAAAAAGCGGTCTTTTTGAATATGGTGGATTTAGAGTTTTTGACGTATTTCAAGAACTCATTTTCCATTATGTGCGAAGCATGGCTGAAAAGAAAAGGAATTGACCCGATGATTAACACCAGCCAAAATTATTATATCCTTCAAAACGAGTTTTTTAAGGTGCTGGCGCATATAAACCGGGGTTTTGAACTGGAGGTAAATGCCAATTGGGAAAGCGGTGTAGGCATCTTAATAAAACTTTGGAAAAGCATACAAAAAGAGAAACATCCTCAATGGATAGACCACAAAAAAAACCGCCAAAAAAATAATCCGGTTAGCAGATATGAATTACAAGAAGACCCCAGGCAAGACGAAGCTGATGGTTTTTGGGTCAACATATTCAGAAAAGGAATAAAACGGAAAAATAGCATGCTGGAGGCAGCTAAAAAAACAGATGCCCAGCAAGCCCAGTTTTTTATTCTTTTTCTTACCATGGATGAGCATAAAACATTCACAGAAACGAAGACAAATTTAATTAATAATACCCAGGATGAATGGACTGCTGCCACACTATCATCAAAATTAGGACTGAAGATTGGCTATGACTTTCTGGAAGAAACCTTCGCTCCCAGCCTTTTGAAATTGAATGAAGCTGATAAAATCATCACCGAGGATAATGCCAAGGTATGGTTGATTAAAAATTTTTTTCACCTCGACAAAAGGGAGTGGAGATATCTCCTGGAAACATTAACCGGGGGTCATGATGCTTTAGAGCGTCTGTTTGGGAGCCTAATCGTTACTCTTGTTCTGGGCCATGATAGAAAATCATTTGAATTAAAAGAAGATGATGCCGAGGAATTTTTCAAGATATTTTGGAAAAACAGTCTTAAGCTGCCTTTGGAATCGGCTGAAACTGTTCTTCGCTCTTTACATCAATCCGTCATAGCGGGGGAGGAATATAAAATATATCTTGAAGCCGCAACTATTTTACACGCCTTAACAATTTCAAAAGCCAATAACAAACGCTACAAAACATACCAGGAAGCAAAAACTGTTCTGGAGGCTTTAGATGCCTCGGTTGAAAACGTAATAAACCATCCCATCAATGAAGCTAACGTCAAGCTGACTAACCTGACGTACCCGATTGACACCGAAAAAGGCTATTTGCAGTTACTTTTAAAACTTAAATTACTTTTAAAGTTAGAAATGGAAATCCATGCTGTTGTAGAAAAAATTTTTTGGAAGGTTACCGAAGCCTTTTCAGATCTTATAACTGCCTATAAAATCCAAAAAAAACAGAGGGTCTCCGATAAACAGAAGCAGGAGTTAAATCTAATAGCGAAAAAATATCACTTCCGGCCTGATGAAAATAATTTTTTGATGTATGCTCCTGACCGATGTTATATCGGTCAAGAACTCGGTAATTTTTTTGAACTGAAAAAACCTGATCGTAAGCGATCAATTAAACTTAACTTTGAGAAAAGCACCCAAAAAGTAAAGGCTAATTATATCACTCCCCCCCCTCATATTTGTAAAAAGCTAACAATTTATTGCGGTCAGTACGGAAAACTGACTGCAAATATTTGCGAAAAAGAGGCTAAAAGGACCTTTCCCAACGTTAAGATGACCTGGACCCTCTCAAGGCTTCAGGTCACCGACATCAGATACAAAGCTGGTATCAAACCTCTAACTCATTACGAAATTAAAATAACCCGAGCTGAGCCCAGAAAACCGAGAGAAAAATGGGAATAAAAATTAACGGGTTTTTTGCACGGTTATTGCGTAGATAATTGAGCAAATTGGATAGACAAAAATTTTCATAAAATTAAAAAGCTTTACGTTTATTTGCTTGAAGTTAACACTCTTCCTTAATCCCGGGCATAAGGCTTTTTGTTTTTTTATTATAACTCTTTATTCAACCTGTTTCGCAATTCTTTACCCATCCTGAAGAAAGGGAGCTTCTTAGTAACCACCTCAACTTCTTTACCCGTACGTGGATTTCGGCCCACATATCCCTGGTAAGTCCTTACCCTGAAACTGCCAAACCCCCTAACCTCAATCGGTTTTTCCTCTCTCAGCTCTTCCACCATCCCCGTGAAAATGAGGTTCACCACAGTCTCGGCTAATGTTTTACTAATAGTGCTTTTTTCTGCCAATTTTTGGATCAACTCTGATTTTACCATAATTTGATCCCTCCTGTTTTTAATATTTTTATAACTAAAAAAGCCTTCTGCTAATTTCCGTCATTGGTTAAACCTTTTTTATCTTTGAATATATCTCAATTAATTATTA
>JAGHDE010000101.1 GCA_021160085.1 Pseudomonadota bacterium
GATCAAACGTTATTGTCAAGATTTCCTTTTTTAGACTTATAACTATTGATTTGATTATGTTAATATTTTTAAATATAGTAAAAAGCATTGTTTTTAAAAAATGACAAAAAAATCGAGTTTCAAAACAGGTCATGAGAAGTTTGTAAAACACGGCTTTTCAAATCTTTTTCCATATCCCTTGCGCATAGGTTTAATTTTAAAAATTGTACTATGGAAAAAAACGGAATAATTATTGTCGGGGGCGGTTTAGCTGGGTGTGAAGCTGCCTGGCAGGCAGCCAGGGAAGGACTAAACGTTCTCCTTTTCGAAATGAAACCTTTGCAATTTTCTCCTGCGCATAAAGATCATGGCCTTGCGGAGCTGGTATGCAGCAACTCTTTTCGGGCCGAATCATTAGAAAACGCAGTTGGCTTGTTAAAAGAAGAAATGAGGCAGATGGATACCCTGTTTATGCGGGCAGCAGATGCCACCCGCGTACCAGCAGGAGGAGCTTTAGCAGTCGACCGGCTAAAATTTTCCGCCTTTATTACCTCTTCCCTAAATGAACACAAAAATATAAGAATAGTCCGTCAGGAAGTCTCCCAACTGCCTCCCCAAAGGCCACTAATTATTGCTTCGGGACCCCTGACCTCTAAATCTCTATCCAGAGAGCTGCAAACGTTGACGGGAGAAAATTCCCTTTATTTTTATGATGCCATTTCTCCGGTGGTGGAAGCGGATTCGATCAACATGGATATCGCATTTCGTGCCTCTCGTTATGATCGGGGAGGTGATGATTATGTCAATTGCCCTCTCAGTAAGAAAGATTACTACCGCTTGGTGGTGGAGATTGTTAATGCCTCTAAAGTCCCCCAGCGTGATTTTGAAAGAACAGTTTTTTTTGAAGGGTGCCTCCCCATTGAAGAAATGGCAGCGCGGGGTAAAGACACCTTGGCTTTTGGTCCGTTGAAACCCGTTGGATTGAAGGATCCGCGGACAGAAAAACAACCTTTTGCAGTGGTGCAGCTCCGTCCCGAAAACAGAGAGCGAACGATTTATAACATGGTGGGATTCCAGACCAGATTAACCTGGCCGGAACAAAAACGGGTATTACGGAGTATTCCCGGTTTAGAAAAAGCTCAATTTGTTCGCCTGGGGAGCTGTCATCGTAATATGTTTATTAATGCACCCAACCTGTTACTGCCAACTCTTCAACATAAACAGGAGGCTGGTATTTTCTTTTCCGGTCAGATTACGGGAGTAGAAGGTTATGTCGAATCTGCGGCTATGGGAATGATGGCGGGCATTAATGCGGCCCGATTTTTTCAAAAGAAACCTGTGATAACACCACCGCCAACAACGGCCACCGGTGCATTATTGACCCATATCACCACTACGGACAGAGATCATTTTCAGCCCATGAATGTAAATTTTGGCCTCTTTCCTCCATTATGTCCTCCGGTCAGAAAAAAGGACCGCCGCAAGTCCTTTGGCCAGCGTGCATTAAAAGATTTAGAAGAATGGCGAAAGAGTTGTTGCCTTAAATGACAGCCTTAGCTTTTTTAATCAGGTTAAAGAAGTGGAAAATAAAGTAGAAAATAGAAGTCAAGTTACACGGTGCCGCAACTGGAAAATTCCAAAAACAGATGTTGAATTTTTGCTTTTTTTAAAAAAGATATTTTAGCGGCATCCTAAACCCACTGATTTTCCTTGACAAGACAGGTTGATATGCTAATTGTAACAGGTTTATTGAGGTAAGATTTGAACTCTCAACAAAGATCAGAGACTTTTGCAAAAAAATGTCCTGAGCATTGAAAGACCCTGCTCTTAAAAGCTTTCAATTATTTTTCAACTATTAAGCCGAAGAAATGACTGTAAAAAATGGATTATAAAAATACGATAAACCTTCCCAAAACCAATTTTTCTCAGAAAGCAAACCTCCCGCGAAAAGAACCGGAGATTTTGAAAAAATGGGGGGAGATGGATATTTATAAACTCATCGAGTCCACTCCGGGAACAAAAGGGAACTACGTTCTTCATGATGGGCCACCGTATGCCAATGGACATATTCATCTGGGCCATGCTTTAAATAAAATCCTTAAAGATATCATTGTCAAATCAAAATTTATGGATGGCTATGGGGTTAACTATATTCCGGGGTGGGACTGTCACGGTCTTCCTATCGAGCATGAAGTTGATAAGCGTCTGGGGGCAAAAAAAAAGGGGTTGGCCCCGTTAGAAATTCGCAGGAGCTGTCGAGAATACGCAGAAAACTTTGTTGCCATCCAGAGAGAAGAATTTGAACGCCTGGGGGTATTGGGAGACTGGGAGAATCCTTATCTAACGATGGCATACGACTACCAGGCTACTATTGTCCGGGAGTTTGGAAAATTTGTGGAAAAAAAGTGTATATACCGGCGAAAAAGACCGATTCAGTGGTGTTCTACCTGTCATACCGCTTTAGCCGAAGCCGAGGTAGAATATAAAGATCACACTTCTCCTTCAATTTATGTAAAATTTCCTCTGGTTTCAGATATTGGAGATCGAGTGCCATTACTACGGGAAGAAAAAAACATCTCCGTCATCATCTGGACCACAACCCCTTGGACTATTCCGGCTAATTTAGCTATTTCTTTTCATCCTGATTTTATTTATGTAGCCGTTAGGGTAAAGGATGAAATTTATATTCTGGCAGAAGAACTGTTAGAAGCAACGATGGCAGTTATTGGAGTTGCGGATTATGATATTGTGGCATCTTTTCCAGGAACAACAATGGAGAAACTTATCTGCCGACACCCCTTTCTCGATCGTGATTCTCTCTTGGTTCTTGGAAATCATGTTACCTTGGAGACAGGGACTGGGTGTGTGCATACGGCTCCCGGTCACGGTCAGGAAGATTACGAAGCAGGTCTCCAATATGACTTAGATATATATGCCCCTGTCGATGATGAAGGAAAATTTACCAAAGAAGTAGAATTTTTTTCCGGTCAATACGTTTTTGACACCAACAAAGCCGTCAACCAAAAACTGAAAGAAGTTGGTGCTCTTCTTAAGGAAGAAGAAATTGTTCATTCGTATCCTCACTGCTGGCGATGTAAAAACCCTATCATCTTTCGCGCTACCGAACAATGGTTCATTTCAATAGATAAAGATGGGTTTCGGGAGGAAGCGCTGGAGACAATTAGAAAAGTTCAGTGGATTCCCCATTGGGGAGAGGAGCGCATTTACGGGATGATTGAGAACCGTCCAGATTGGTGTATTTCCCGCCAAAGAACCTGGGGGGTTCCAATTGTTATATTCTATTGCAAATCCTGTCAGCATCCTTTGGCCAAAAAAGACATCATTGATAAGGTAGCAGATATTTTTGACCAGGAAGGAGCTGATGTTTGGTTCTCCCGCGATGCAACCCAACTACTTCCCCCTGGAACTTCGTGTCCTGAATGTGGAAGCCACGAGTTTGAAAAAGAAAAAGATATTCTTGATGTCTGGTTTGATTCGGGAGTTAGCTTCGCGGCCGTTATGGAGGGACGAGAAGGTATAGATATTCCGGTCGATCTTTACCTGGAAGGAAGCGACCAGCATCGGGGATGGTTCCATAGCTCTCTTTTAACTGCAGTGAAGACTCGTCAGAAGGCGCCTTACAAAACAGTGCTCACTCATGGATTTGTCGTTGATGGCGAAGGCAAAAAGATGTCTAAAACATTGGGTAATGTTATCCATCCCAATGATGTCATTAAAAAATACGGGGCGGAAGTTATCCGACTCTGGGTTGCCGGGGAAGATTATCGAGATGATATTAGAATTTCTTCGGAAATTTTACAGCGCCTTTCCGAAGCATACCGACGGTATCGAAACACCTGCAGATTTTTACTGGGAAATCTCACCGACTTCAATCCCGATACCGACACTGTCGAGTATGAAGATTTAGACGAAATTGATCGATGGGCACTCCATCGATTGCAACAGCTTATAATTAACACTATAACCGCTTACAACTCGTTTGAATTCCATAAAATCTATCATCGGATTCATAACTTTTGTGTTGTTGATATGAGTTCTTTTTATTTAGACGTGCTTAAAGATCGGCTTTACTGCTCAAGAGTTGATTCCCGTGAACGTCGTTCGGCTCAGACAGTTATGTACGAAATTCTTCTTGTCATTACTAAACTTTATGCACCAATTCTTCCCTTTACAACCGAGGAAATTTGGGGACATCTTCCTTCAATAGAGAGGGGACGTGAAAAAAGTGTCCACCTTTCGAGATTTCCTTCGCCGAATCCTTACC
>JAGHDE010000154.1 GCA_021160085.1 Pseudomonadota bacterium
GTGATAATATACAGAAAATTTTCAAAATGCAGCATCGATTTTGTAAAATCCTGTTCTGAAATTTCTTGTAATAAAACGAGGTCTGAATGAAAAAAATCATGATCGCTGATGATGAAGAGATGATACGAAAACTTGTTTTAGCTACATTGGAAAACAAAGATTATAGCATATTAGAAGCAGTTGATGGAAAACAGGCCTTAGCAATAGCCCAAGAGGAAAAACCCGACCTGCTTTTATTGGATGTAAACATGCCCAAAAAAAACGGGTTTGAGGTATGTAAAGCTTTAAAGTCTGATCCCAAAACCAAGTCGATCCATATTATAATGTTGACCGGTCAAACCAAAGAAATGGGTATAAAAGCAGGAAAAAGGGCGGGAGCTGATGATTATTTTACCAAACCTTTCAGCCCGCTTTCACTTCTCGAAAAGGTAGGAAGTGTTCTTGATTGAAAAAGTCTTTTTCCGTTTTTTTGCTCCTCTGATCATCTTCAAAAAAGGCCTTGCATCAAAAAAAGAAGGCCTGGGTTTCTTTAACAAATATACTCGTTAGCATGACCTTGCAAAAAAAAGAATCCGACCTGACTGCCAATAATCAATTAGATCTCTACCAGAAACAAGCCATCATCTATGCCAAGGAATTGGCACAAATCTATAAGAAAGAAAAAAACGTAAGCGCCATACTCAAAGAAAAGGTTGCTGCGGTCAACAAAGCTTACAAGCAATCCTTTATTTACGCTGAAGAGTTTAATAAGCTCTATAAGTCTGAAAAAGAAAAAACGAGGCTGCTTGATGAAGCATACAAAAAAATAAAAAAAGCTTACCTCGAAACGGTTTTTCTCCTTTCTCGGGCCGCTGAATACCGAGATGAAGAAACCGGAGCACACATTAAAAGAATAGGCCATTATTCCGCTGCAATAGCTAAAAAGATAGGCCTTTCAGAAGAAGAGGTGGAAACTATCCTTTATGCCAGTCCGATGCACGACATTGGCAAAATAGGGATTCCTGACCACATCCTGTTCAAGCCCGGCAAGCTTACTCCTGAAGAATGGGAAATAATGAAAACACATTCGTCCATTGGAGGAAAAATTCTGTCGGACTCAGATGACCCTTTGATAAAGACCGCCAAGATAATCGCCCTCACTCACCATGAGAGATGGGACGGTAATGGTTATCCCAATGGGCTTAAAGGAAAAGGAATCCCTCTCGTGGGAAGAATCACATCTCTCGCTGATATTTTTGATGCGCTCACCACTCGAAGGCCTTATAAGCCGGCTTTTTCCAACAAAAAATCTTTCCAGATAATCAAAGAAGGAATGGGGATCCAATTTGACCCCCGGGTAGGAGAAGCTTTTTTTGCAGCAAAGGATAAAATTCTTGAGATTCAAGAAAAATTTCGAGAGGCCTGACACCAGATAAAATCAACAGCAATGCTTCTTGTAAATGGATAAACGATTGTACCCTGTCCCTTCCCGGGAAAAAAAAGAACCGCTCCTGTCATCAGTAAAAAAGAGCCGCTCTTCATTAAGCCTTCACCCCTATCTTCGTAATGTCTTTCGCCAGATTGGAACACCTCCCCCAACACCGTTCAGTCCTGATCTATTTCAATCAGAGGCTCTTGAAAAATTAAAATTCAATGATGTGCTGGTAAGCGCTCCCACTGGTGCTGGAAAAACCTGGATTGCTGTTGAAGCAATAAAACGTTATCTGAGTCAAGAAAAGCGGGCCTGGTATACTTCTCCTCTCAAGGCTTTGTCCAATTCAAAATATGAGGAGCTAAAAAATGAATTGGGAGCTGACAAGGTTGGAATTTTAACGGGAGACCGAAAGGAATTCCCTGATTCTCCAATAATTGTTGGCACAACTGAAATATTGCGCAATCAACTCTATGATGCCATGTCTTGCGCTTCCGACATTAAGGTCGATTTAGTGGTGTTGGATGAAGCTCATTATTTGAGTGACCCCGACCGAGGAGTGGTATGGGAAGAAATTCTCATCTACCTTCCCCGCCGGGTTAAATTGTTACTCCTTTCCGCCACATTGGAAAACGGATCTGAGATTGCCAACTGGCTTGTAAATATCCGACGCGCCCCTTGTTCCGTGATCAACTCGAAAAAGAGACCTGTTCCTTTGACTCCTCTTTTTCTTCTCCCTGATGAAAAGATTGTTCCCCTTTCTGATCGTCGGGGAATACTGCCTCAAGTTAAAAAGTTTATAAAAAGCACAAGTCGATCCCCACGTAAAAAGAGAAGCCTTTATCCCGACTACGGATCTATAATCCAGAGACTCCGTTCTTACAACCTGCTTCCGGCGATCTTCTTTTTGAAGTCTCGCGCTGATTGTGATAGAGCTCTTTCCACCTGTTTTCCAGCCCCCCCATTAATTTCCCAGGATGAAAAGAGATGGAAAAAAGAACTGGAAACGTTCCTTGACCAATTCCCATTTTTACGTCATCACCAACAGCTCCCCAATTTAATTAACAATCGAGTAGGCTCTCACCATGGTGGCCTCCTGCCGCAATGGAAGTTGCTCATTGAAAAAATGATGGGTCAGGGACTACTGGATGCTATATTTTCCACCTCAACCGTCGCCGCCGGAGTAAATTTTCCCGCCCGGACAGTAGCCATAGTTCAAAGTGACCGCTACAATGGCCGGGAATTCATCGACCTCACTGCCACTGAACTTCACCAGATGACAGGAAGGGCTGGAAGAAGGGGTAAAGATAACATTGGTTTTATTTTAATACTCCCGGGTAGCTTTCAAAACCCTTTCTTAATAAATGATCTTCTTTCCTCACCACCAGAACCGATAATGAGCCAGATTCAAATCAATTTCTCAATGGTGCTTAACCTGCTTCTCTCTCATCGTCCTGACGAGATAAAAAAATTATTAGATTGCTCCTTCGCAACCTTCCAGAATCGTCATCTTCAGTTAAAATTAAACAAAAATCTGGGAAAAGTCTTAACCAAGATCAACAAGCTTCTTCCGCAACATCAGTGCAACCTTAAAAATCCCAATAATGTGCTGGCATTGATCAATAGCCCTAAAAAGGGAAACGGACCGTGTAACAGCTGTATCCATTTTGATTACTGCCGTTTTCCGGGACAAAACCGGATCAAATCTCTGGTTTCTCGAATAAACAACATCTCAACAAAAATCGAAGAAATGGATTACAGACTATGGTTTGAATTTAAACACCACCTGACATTTCTAAAAAAGACCGGGTTTGTAACTCCGGATAACAACCTGACTTCTGATGGGTTCTGGGCTTCCCAACTGCGTCTTGACCAGCCTCTTCTTATTGCTGAAAGCATTCGCCAAAAAGTTTTTGAGGATATCAGCCCGGAAATACTGGCCGGACTCATTGCCACCTTTGTAAGTGATAAAACCAAAGAGATTGATATAGATTTCAAAAAAATACCGGAATTAAGACCTCTGGAGAAAGCCTTTAAAACCATGCTGAACCGGATTAAGCCTTTCCGTAATTTAAAAATTACCAAAGGCTTCAAAACCCCACCCCTTCAATTCTGGCCATCAGCCGCCCTGCTCCTCTGGGCTAAGGGTTCTTCATGGTTTGAACTTTTAAAATTGGTGGAGGTTGAAGAAGGAGATATGGCGATGCTTATCATGAGAACCGCCGACCATCTCCGCCAGGTCTGCAATCTTGAAGAAACCCACCCCTCCTTAGCAAAAAAAGCCCGCCAAATTCTCCCCTTAATACTAAGAGAACCGGTATTAATTGATTAGGGTATCAATTCTGTTA
>JAGHDE010000007.1 GCA_021160085.1 Pseudomonadota bacterium
CCTTACCACATATTGAGATTCCCCCTATTTATTGAGCTATTACAAAAAAAATTATAATTTTACTTTAATTTTTTCTGTTAACCAGCTAAAAAATAGCGATAAACAATGAAGATTAAAATTACAAAAATGAATGGGTCGGGAAACGATTTTATTATTGTTGACAACCGTTCTGGCTTCCTGAAAGATGTATCAGTTCCTGACCTTGCCCGTATCATTTGCCGCCGCCGGGAATCAGTGGGCGCAGACGGCCTTATTCTTATCGAAAATTCGGAAATTGCCGATTTCAAATGGCGATTTTTTAATGCTGATGGAAGCGAGGCGGAAATGTGTGGTAACGGGGGACGTTGTGTGGCTCGCTATGCCTTTTTGAATAGGATTTCGGGCGCTAACCTGACCTTTGAAACCATAGCTGGGGTGATACGGGCCAAAACAAAAAAAGAGAGGGTTCAAATTGAGCTTCCTACTGCCAAAGAGTTAAACCTCCATCGTTTTATATCACTGGATGACCAAACAATTCGCCTAAGCACCATTAATACTGGTGTGCCCCATGCAGTCATTTGTGTTGAAGAGATAGAGAATGTTCCGGTAAAAGATTTGGGGCGCAAGATACGCTTTCATCCTGAATTTCAACCAGCCGGAACCAATGTAACTTTTATTCGTGTTATTGACAGTTCTAATTTAGTTATTAGAACATATGAACGAGGGGTTGAAGACGAAACCCTGGCCTGCGGAACTGGTGCAGTAGGATCAGCGCTTGTGACTGCTGCTGCTGGCAAAACCAAGTCACCGGTAAAAGTTAAAACACAGGGGGGGGAAGTTCTTACGGTTAGCTTCCAAAAAGATGAGAATGATTCTTTCTCTCAGGTCTTTTTGGAAGGTGATACCTGCCTGGTTTTTGAAGGGACCGCAGGAGAAGATGTTTGGCGTCAATATGAAAATGCATTTAAATAAAAGCATGTTCAAAACGTGGTTGGCAATAATTATGACGGACGCATTTTTTATTGTGGTGGGCCGGTTCTTTCCGGGCACGGGAAAACCAGCTTTGGAAGATAATTCTTTCCCCCAAAGGGATACCGAATGGTTACCAGGGATTGAGGTGAGACAGTGATGATAAATTTCTCTGCTCTCGAATCTTCCTTCTTTCATTATCATACATAAATCTAAGCGCCTTGTTGGACATTACTGCCAGGGAAGTATTCCGAACGATTCGTTTCACATCATCCCTGCCTATCTTGACGCTTTGGCCTCTGAAAAGGTCTCGTTCTCCATATATCTTTACCAGCGTTTCCATTGCCATGAAGAGAGGCCACAGGCAAAAAAGACGATAGCGGATAAGCGTTCTGGGAATATCGAGGGTATATTGAATCGCTTCATCAAGATAGCTCAAGGCCAGATTGATGATTCGCTTGTGAGCATTGAGAAAGGCTTCCGGCTTGTCAGTGAAGGAGTCATGTATTGGATCGATTCCCTCTTCGATAAAAAACGAACGCGGGACATAACACCAGCCCCGTTTTCGATCTCCGAAAAAATCCTTTGCTATGTTGGTAATCTGTAATCCAAGTCCAAAATAAACACTTCTTTTCTGAAGCTTTTCCTGTAGCAGGGGTGAAATTTTTTTTGACTCTCCCGAAAATATAGACGTTATCATAAGACCAACAGTACCGGCAACAAAGTAACAATATCGGTCCAGTTCATCCTGGTCTTCCAAAAATACAATATTTTTATCTATCCCCTTTTCCTGAAAGCCTGCCATACCCAAGGCCATTTCTTTTACATGTTTTGAAACAACCGAAATTATGGTCTCGGGAAGCTTCACGAACTCATTAAAGACACGAAGGGTATTTATTAAAAGGACCGAGGAATCGGTTTCTTGCTTGAAGGTAATATCCTCCAAAAATTTTCTAATTTGGTTTTTGTAATTTGAGGAAGGTGGAAAAAACTCTGAATATTCGCGCAGTTTTTGGACTTTTAAATGAACGGTAAAGTGAGCATCATCTTCTATGGTATCAGCTATCCGGCAAAGCAGATATGCCAGGAGCACTCCTTTATAAGCATTACCCTTGAGCACCCTGATGTTTACGGCAAAAGTTCTCGATACTTTGTCTAAGTATTCCTCGCAAAATTTAAAATCGTCAAGGATGGAAGAATCTGTCTGTTTAGGCTTAACCTTCATATAACCTGATAATTCATAGCTTAAAGTTTATATCAATAATAAATTCTTATCTTTCCCTTTGGTTCAGCCACCACTTCTCCAATAACGGCCGCTTCTTTTACCTGGCTTTTTTCTAACTCTTGCAAGAGATTATCCACCTTCTGTTTCGGAACCAAGATCAGCAATCCTCCGGAGGTTTGCGGATCATAAAGGATGTCCAGCAAATATGGAGGGGTATCGGGGTTATTCTCAACCCATGGCTGGCTAAACTCTTTGTTCCGGCCGGTTCCTCCCGGAACAAGTCCCATCTCCGCATATTCCCGCACGCACGGTAAAAGAGGAACTGATTTAGCATTAATGATCATTCCGATATCATTAGCCCCTATCATCTCACGGGCATGTCCTAAAAGGCCAAAACCGGTTATATCAGTACACGCATTAACACCGACTTTCTGCATCGCCATGGATGCATTCTTATTTAAGGCAGACATGAACGCTGAAACCTTTGCTATGGCTTCTTCACTCGCCAGACCACCTTTGATGGCAGTATTGATGATGCCCGTTCCCAGCGGTTTTGTCAGAACAAGCACATCACCGATTTTACCGCCCGTATTGGTCATAACGTTGTCCGGATGGACTATTCCCGTAATCGACAGTCCGTATTTCAGTTCGTTATCCTCCACCGAATGCCCGCCAACCAACGTTGTTTCCGCTTCCCGGAGTTTATCTATACCTCCTTTCAGAATTTGCCGGAGCACATCGATATCCATCTTCTTTATAGGAAAACAGACCACATTCATAGCGGTAAGTGGTCTGCCCCCCATTGCGTAGACATCAGATAAAGCATTGGCTGCTGCAATCTGTCCGAACATATAGGCGTCATCTACGATGGGAGTGAAAAAATCGACGGTTTGAATGATAGCCAGATCATCCGATAATTTGTAAACTCCTGCATCATCAGATTCTTCCATGCCGACAATCAAGTTTGGATCGTGCGTTAATTTCAAACCACAAAGCGCCTTATCCAGGTCTCCCGGACCTATTTTAGAAGCTCAGCCTGACCCGCTTACGGTTTCCGTAAGACGAAGTTTTTTAGAGTCATTCATTATTTTCCCCTCTAAGTTTTCCTTAATAAATTTTAGCATATTATTTCATAAATTTACAACGGACAAAGCCTTGCAAGAAACA
>JAGHDE010000067.1 GCA_021160085.1 Pseudomonadota bacterium
AAGAACGCCTGGGCAAGAATTACGGAGGTTGCACCGCATTCATTATCAATAATGGCTAAGTCAGCAGACGGTTCGCTTATCGATGAGTGTTGATCAATGACAATTGTGGCTCGCCGGTCTTTGGTAAAAGGGTTGTTTCCAAATTTCGGTTGAGTATCAACAAGGGCTACATGAGTATACCTTCTTAAATCTGCAGGCTTAAACTTATACAAAGGTATCTTGAGAATTCTAATCATTTCCTTATTCTCCGCCCTTCCGATAATACCATTATAAACCATCCTGGCATTTATATTATAATGATGTCTGGCCAGATAATAGAGAGCAAAACCGCTTGCCAGTGCATCCGGGTCCGCGTAGTCATGAGTAAGTATTAAAAGCGGAGATATGGATTCTTTCTTCTTGGCAAGAAACTGAATAAGTCTACGTATGTTTTTGCTTTTAAAGTCCTGTTGTTCCATCTTGTAAAGATTCCCTCAGAGTTAGCAAAAAAATTTTGGCAAAGCAAAAATGGATTTTGGTGACAATCTTTCTTAGAGCTAAAAATAGGTAAAGCCGGTGGACTTGCATATATGGCAAATAGTAGTAGTCTCAGACTTCTTGTCGGCGATTTCCCGGCGAGCAGAACGGTAGAGGCTATTGTTCCAAATTGAATTGATTCCTTCCTTAAACGCGTTTCCAAAGCTGTATTTCTCTTCGAAAACCGAACAGCATGGTAATACCGAGCCTTCCCAATTGACAACCAATTCTTTCCAGGGCAGTTCACAAAAACTCTTTGGTTTTCGAACTGTTTTAGTCTCTAAATCGAAAGGGCAGTATTGTGGATCATCGGGTATCCATTGTTTGTCCCGCTCAATGGCCTGGGCAGCGGTTTCAAAAATTTCCTTTCCCATATCCGTGCGCATTGAATTAATGTGAATGTCCACCCCCATTTCTCTGGCCATTTTCTTAGCGGTTTCAATTTCATGCTGATTGTGCTTGAATACATGAAAAAGCCAGATAATTCTGGTATAGTAATTATTTTTCTCCTTTTTTATTCGGACCAACATTTTCATATTATGCAATACTGTAGAGAAATTTCCGCCGATATGATAATGGGAATAGGTTCGAGAAGTAGCTCCATCACAGGATACAAATATTTTGAACGGGAATGATTCCACCAGTTTCTCGGCGGTTTCTTCATCTAAACGGTTGAGGTTGGTACTGATGTTCACGGTGATACCTTTTTGAACTGCATAGGTTGTCATGGGGATCAGGTCATTGTTGAGTAAGGGTTCACCCCAGTTATACAATCGGATGAGTAGAAGATGGCTTCCAATCTCATCTACAATTTTTTTGAAGTCGGAAAACTGGATAAAGCCCCGTGTGGAATTTGGATTTTTTTGTCCGGTAGGGCACAGAGGACAACGGAGGTTGCATATGTTCCCAGTTTCAATGGTTATTCGGAGGGGGAGATAAAGGAGGCGCTCACTTTTAAGACGGATTTGACATTTCGCCAAGATTAGACTTAAGATCTTTCGGGCGGATATGACTCGGAGTTTATGGTATAATGGTTGATAAATCTTAGCCAGCATAGACCGTTCTCACTTTTAAAAAATTATTAAAAAATAAATGTTATCAGAAATAACGGAAAAAGGCAATCAAGCAATAGACTTGTCGGTTATTATCGTAAACTGGAATACTCGTGAACTTACTTTAGAGTGCATAGAGTCTGTCTATGCAAATAAAAAGGACTTTTCACTGGAAACCATTGTGGTGGATAATGGCTCTCAAGATGGTAGTGTGGAAGCAATCCGGGAAGCATTTCCTTTGGTTCAGATCCTGGAAAATAGAGAAAACGCTGGTTTTGCACGCGCTGTCAATCAGGGATTGAAAATAGTGCAGGCTCCCTTTATCCTTCTCCTCAACAGTGATGCCCGGTTGACACCAGCAGCCATTAAATCGTTTTTGGATTTCATGAAGGTAACCTCGCAGGCTGCGGTGGCTGGTGGAAACTATCTAAACGAGGATAGCACCCCGCAAAATTCATTCGACAACTATCCCAAGCTATTTAGTGAATTGCTTAATAAGAGTCTTTTAAGGATCGTCTTTCCGGCAAAATATCCCAGCAAAAAGCAACAGTACGAAAAACCTCTTGAAGTTGAATCGGTTATTGGAGCGGCAATCGTGCTCAGAAGGTCAGCCATTGAAGAGGTGGGCTTACTGGATGAAGATTATTTCTTTTTCCTGGAGGAAACCGACTGGTGTCTCCGGATGCGAAAGGAGGGATGGAAGGTATTCCATCTTCCCGAGGCCACAATATACCACCTTCAGGGCCAAAGCAAAGAGAAAGACCCCGCCCGGGCGTGGATTGAATATTACCGTTCTCTGTATCTTTTTTTCAAAAAGCATCGCAGCCCTTTATCGTATATAACATTAAGAATCTTACGGGTCTTGAAATTATGCTTGAACTGGATATTCACCCTGATTGCCCTTATTTTGACCTTCGGAACTTCAAAAGGTTATCGCCGTAAAATGCGTATCTATTCCTACCTGTTATTATGGCACCTGAAGCTCTGTCCTGAGGGAGCAGGGTTGAAAGAATTTCGCACTTAACAGGAACAGAAATCCCTTAGAGCGGTCTTTAAAACGCTTTTTGCTCACAAATCTTGGCGAAGCGAAAGATCAGCGATTTCAACTGTCTGAGACTGAAAGGCGAGTTTTGAAATCGCCTGAAGCAAGCCTTGGATTTATCAAAAAACGTTTCAGACAAAGCAAAAAGGGATTTGGGCAACAGCCCGTTAAGTAGCAAGCATCCAGCATCAAATATCCAATCGTTTTGGTTCTCCGCCGGCGGCGGGGCCGGGGGCAGAGAATTAACAGATGAAAATTGCTCTAATTCGCAAGGACTATTTTAGGTCTCGAGGAGGGGGGGAACGCTATGCAGTAAATTTAAGCGAAGGGCTGGCAAATATGGGACATGACGTTCATATATTTGCTCACCAATGGGAAAAAATTAATCACCCGGGCATTACGTTTCATAAAGTTCCTGCCTTTACCATTTTTTCCTCTCTCAAAAATCTATCCTTTTCCTATATGTGTCAAAAACTGGTCGATAGAGAACGGTTCGACATCATTCACAGTCTTTCTCAGACCTATCCTCAGGATGTTTACCGTATGGGGGACGGAATTCACCGCCATTGGTTGAGGATTCAAACACCTCATCCTGTCTTTCGCTTTTTAAAAACCCTCACTCTCCGACAACAAGTGGTTTTATACCTTGAAAAGCAGACCTTTAATCCTTCCAATTACCGGATGATTATTTGCAATTCTAATTTATGCAAACAACACGCTATCCATTACTTCAAGGTTCCTGAAGAAAAAATATGCGTCATTTATAATGGTGTTGACCATGCTGCCTTTCATCCGGGACTCCGAAAGGAATACAATGCCAGAATTCGCAAAAAATTACAGATTCCTGAAAAAGCATTTGTTATTTTATTTATAGCCAATAATTTTGCCCGGAAAGGACTTACTTACCTCATCAATGCCCTGCCATTCATAAAGGAAAGAAAGGAACTTATAAAGCTCGTGGTGGTTGGCCGGGGAAATATTTCCTCTTACCAACATCTTGCCGATCAGATCGGCTTTGGCAAGCAGTTGCTTTTTAGTAGCGAAACTGATAATATTACTAAATTTTATGGTGTTGGAAATGTGTTAGTGCTCCCTACGTCTTATGACCCTTTCTCAAATGTTTGTTTAGAAGCATTGGCCTGCGGAATTCCCGTGATTACCACCCCGCAAAACGGGGCCGCAGAAATTATAAAACCGGGAGATACCGGCGTTGTCGTTACCGATTCTTCAAACAGCAAAGAGTTAGCAAATGGAATTTCCTGTTTTCTCCCTGCCGAGGGAAGGGAATCGGTTAGAATAAAAGCGGTTAAATCAGTCCAACCGTTTACTGTCGAGGAAAATACTCGCCGGACCCTGGAGGTTTACCAGCGGATTTTATCGATGAAAAAAAATTGATCAAATGAACAAACGGAATGTTTGAGTGAAAACTCGAGATTAATCAGGCCGGGGGCTACCGCTCGAGTTCACCCGCATTTTGGAAAGAAGCGGTTAATTCAGTTCAGAAATTTGGAGTTTTATTTGCCGAGGCAGCACGTCAACTGGGAGTATCAACGTAGAACGGAAAATAGAAAGCCAATGCAGCCAACAACGCCCCCTGAATTCCCGTATATCCTTAGTTAAAATCAGCACAGTTTGTCTACATTCATGAAAAGGGGAAATCTCATGAAAAGCTACCGAAAAGAACTTTGGTTCAATATATCTTCAAGGAGAGCATTCATCAACATTACACCACAGGTGAATGAATGTCTGCGTGAAAGCGGAATCAAGGAAGGGATGCTGCTTTGTAACGCAATGCACATTACCGCGTCTGTTTTTATCAATGATGATGAATCGGGACTTCATCAGGATTATGAAAGATGGCTTGAGGAACTCGCTCCCCACGAACCAATTTCACAATACCTGCATAACCGGACCGGAGAAGATAACGGAGATGCCCACCTGAAAAGACAGGTTATGGGCAGGGAAGTCCTGGTAGCGATAACCGAGGGTCGACTCGACTTCGGTCCCTGGGAACAGATTTTCTACGGTGAATTTGACGGGAGGAGAAAAAAGAGAGTGCTGGTAAAGATTATTGGGGAGTGAAATTTAAATTGTCAAAATCCCCCATCAATTGTTAATTTTCAACAACAGCCCCGTTGTCCCTTTTTTGACTATAAAAACAATCATATAGGCCAAAAATCGGCCCCGTTTTCCTTATTATTATCAATCATTACAGGTTGTTAGCTTGGCCCAACCCTCTGCTTCTCCCCTCTGCTTCTCGCCCTATTTGCTGGATCAGAGTTTATCCGCTTGTTCTGTTTCGCATTTTCGTCTTTCTACGGCTGATGCACCTGCCCTTCGTGCTTGGTCTAAGAAACCCTCAACGTCCGATTCTGTCTGAACATGCATGAGGTCAACTATATGATTCCTGAGCAAATATTGGAGACGTTTAAGGCTAAGGCCAGCATGCATCATGATTTGGCATCTCGCATAACGCTTCAGTCCCCGAGTCTTTTCACAACCGAAATCGAGTCTCATGAATACGAGTTCATACTTCGAAACCACAAGCACGATGTAGATAAAGGGAAACATCAATACAGACATGAGCGGTGCAAGGGCGATACTTCTGAGAGCATCCAGTGATTTCAAGTTCTGAAAATCTGAGACAGCTTGGTTGATTGCGACTACGATAATTACGGAACCAGTAAAAATTTGTATCGCTGTGGTGATTCTTGCAACGATGGCGTGTTCCTTATTCATGCTGGCAACGACATCGATCATTGCTATAAACGTTAGCAACGGAACCAGGATTAGCTCAACAACCAGCGGGAAAGTGTAGGTGTTGACGAGGAACTCAAGGAAGATCACGATCTTTATACTGTCCGCCAGTATCTTCTGCAAGATGTTTTTGGTATCGTCGGCGGGTAATAGCTCAATAAATAGGGGCAGTCATTTCCATTACGAACCTTGGTATAACTTTTTTTTGAAAAGCCCACATTTTTTTCTTGCGTTCCGGTTCCTGATGCTCTATAGTATTA
>JAGHDE010000231.1 GCA_021160085.1 Pseudomonadota bacterium
AAGTTTGATGTCGGTGGTATAGGAGAAGACAACCTCAATGAGAGGCACGAGTCCGGCAGCAATGATGCCCGAAAGAATTCCACTTAAAAATCCCATTGCCAAATTCCCCATCAATGGCTCCCAGTTAAAAAAATCTCCTAACTTAAGCTTGAGACAGAGTATGACAATGATATTTGCTGCGCTGACCCACAGTCCGGCCTTTAATAATGTTGACCGCTGATTACCATAAACCGCTTCCCGAGCCCCGACAAGACTTCCAATAAAGGGATAAATAAAGCATTCAATTTTATAATCGAATACCATAATTGAAAATATGGAAATTAAAACCGAGAAAACCATGCATTGCTTAATTCCCAACACAACACTGATTACAATTGCTCCAGTAGCAACGGGAATAGCAAAAAAGAGAGAGTGGTCAGAAAGGAATAGTAATTTTATTTCTGGCAGTGATTCTCCTATTTGAAGCATAAGCGTTGTTAATACTAACATAATGCCGGCAAAGAAAAGATCTTTGTTCTGCATCTGAGACTTTTTAGATGCTTCAGTAATTGAGAAGCCGAATCCTATCGAAAGAATCAAGAGAATTATAAAAAAGTTTCCCAGCGTGGAGCCAATGGAGTTCCGGTCAGTTTTGAGCTGTCTTAACTTGGCAAGCTTAAGGAGATGTTCGGGAGTTACTTTTTCTCCTGCCCGAATAATAATTTCGCCCTTTTTAACTTCAAACAATACTGATTTAACTGCTTCTCGGGCGGTTGTTTTTTTTTCTTCAGTCTCACTTTTATTAAAGGTGAGATTGGGACGCAATAAACCCTGAGCTATCTCTACCACTGGTTTTCGCAATGATCTTTCGGAAGAGGGAAGCAATATTCGAGCCTCTTTTTTAACCCGTGAACGTGCCTGGGTAATATCCATAAACCGGGAAAATTCTTGAATGTTTGTCTCTTCCCGGTTGGGGAAAAACCTGATCACAATTCCCCGGTTTTTTTCTTCCATAAGGATTTCACGGTTACTGACAATCCCTTGTTCAAAGATATTGTTAAGAATTCTATAGATATAATTGGGAATATTGAGATTAAAATTTCTTTTTTCCAGTATTTTAAAACTGGACTCGGAAATATTAATTCCCAGTAATTGTTCAAACTTTTCCCGGGGGGTGGCCCCCTCCTTAATCTCTTTTTTATCCTTATCCAAGAAACTTTCGCTCATAGTTTTAAAAGCAAGATCAATTTTTTGTTCAATTTTAGCAATGGCATTCAGGTCAAAATCATACACTGCCCATACACTATCAGACGCTTTTATTCTTTTGGCTGTCGTTGAAGGATTGTCTTCGACTAAAAAATCCTGGGGGGCCTTAACATCGAGGGTAGCAATTTCTCCTGAAACATATTGTCTGTAGGAGGGTATCCGGGAGGAAACAATCAGACATAAGAGAACACTCAGAAAAAAGATTATGATCCATTTTTGGACTGCCGGGTGGTTTAAGTCAGACCACTCTATGCTTTTATGGAATAGATCTTTTTTTTGCCTTCTTAGTTTTGAGAAAATCTTATTCTTTTTGATAAACAGTTTCATTTTTGTTTGTCAGAATAGGCATCAATAATTTTTTGTACCAAAGGGTGACGGACCACGTCAATACTGGAAAAATAAACAAAACGGATTCCTGGAATTGATTGGAGGATTCCCTGAATTTCTATAAGTCCCGATGTTTTTTCAGGGGGCAGATCTATCTGGGTTATATCTCCAGTAATAACCACCTTGGAATCAAAACCCCTACGAGTTAAAAACATTTTCATCTGTTCGGAAGTTGTGTTTTGAGCTTCATCCAGAATTGCAAAAGAATTATTCAGCGTTCTTCCCCTCATGAAAGCTAATGGCGCTACTTCAATGATACCACGTTGAATTAATCGAGATGCCTTTTCATAATCCATCATGTCATGGAGAGCATCGTAAAGCGGTCTGAGGTAAGGATTTACTTTTTCAATCATATCACCAGGCAAAAATCCCAGTTTCTCTCCTGCTTCGATAGCCGGTCGTGTTAAGATAATGCGTTCCAATTCTTTATTCATTAATGATGCTACCGCCATCGCCATAGCCAGATAGGTTTTCCCAGTTCCAGCAGGGCCAATGGCAATGACAATATCATGTGTTCGGATGGCATCAATATATTTTTTTTGATTAAGACTTTTTGGCGATATAATTTTTTTTTTGGTGGCAATAGGAATGGTGTCAAGGAAGACTTCCTTCAGGTTAATAGATTGGTTATTCTTGAGTATCCGAACAGCCAAATCAATATCACCTGAATAGAGTGGATACCCTTTTTTAATGATTTCATAGAGTTCGGTCATCAATTTTGCTGATAAATTTACTTCGGCTTCATCTCCGCTGATGGTTACTTGATTACCACGGACATGAATATGTCCTCCGACTTTTTTTTCAATGGTTTTCAAATGGATATCCTGCTCACCCAATAGTACCTTTAGAATATCGTTTTCTTCAAAGTGTAGTTTTAAGGAGTTGTTATTTGCAGTTTGGGCCACTATCTTTTTTTTCATTGAATACAGGAAATATTACAAGGTGAGTTATTGATATTCAGCAATTATTGGTTGCCAATAACCTGAACAACGACCAATCTTTTTCTGGGGCGGTTATCAAAATCCAGAAGGACGATTTGTTGCCAGGTTCCCATAAGGAGTTTGCTGTTGAAGATGGGAATGTTCAGCGAGGGGCCTAACAAACTTGCCCGAACATGGGAATAACCATTCCCATCTCCCCATCTGAGGTTGTGCTGATAAGGAATATTTTTGGGAGAAATTTTTTCGATAGCATTGATAAGATCGCTGATAACACCACTTTCATACTCAATGGTTGTAAGGGCTGCGGTGGATCCAGGAACAAACAGGAATACCACTCCACCCGTAATTTTTGATTTTCTGACTGCCTCTGTTACCTGAGGAGTAATATCAATTATATCAGTTTCACTCGAAGTCTGACAATGGATATCAGTTTGATTAATT
>JAGHDE010000018.1 GCA_021160085.1 Pseudomonadota bacterium
ATGGTGGGTTGGTCTGACTATACTGGCGGGCTTGTCAGGCGTGTGGGTGGGTTTCCTCTTTCTCCGGAAATATTTTTTCAGGCGCCGGGAAAAACGTTTTGTTAAGCGGATCATTGATCAGGACGATTCGGCAATTGAAGGAGCGCCGGTTCATGAGCGTCAACGTCTCAAAGATCTGCAGGCTCGCTGGCAGGAATCCATTGATCTTTTACGGCGGTCGCATCTGAGAAAGAAAGGTAATCCACTTTATGTTTTGCCCTGGTATCTTGTTATTGGAGAATCGGGTGCAGGTAAAACTACGGCTGTTAAAGGTTCCAGGTTGATGTCACCCCTTACGGAAGTTACCAGTACGCCGGGTATATCCTCGACCAGAAATTGTGATTGGTGGTTTTTTGAAGAGGCCATTATTCTGGATACGGCCGGTCGCTATACCATTCCCGTCGATGATGGACCGGATAGGGAAGAATGGGAAAAATTTCTGACCCTTCTCGCAAAATATCGCAGGAGAGAGCCCATAAATGGTCTCATTGTTGTCATTAGTGCAGACAAAGTGATGGATGCCGATTACGACATTCTGGTGGAAGAGGGTCAGGGTATACGCAAGCGCGTCGATGCCCTGATGCGTGTTCTCGGCGCACGATTTCCTGTATATGTTATGATTACCAAGGCAGATCTCATCTCGGGGATGACCGATTTCGGATCTCTTTTACCCGAAGGAATCTTGAATCAAGCCATGGGGCATTTGAACAAAAAATTGACAAATGATTGTATGGAATTTCTTGACGAAACAATAAACACAGTCTCAGGACGTTTAAAAGATATTCGCCTTGAACTGGTCAACATAAAAGAAATCATAAATCCGGGAGCGCTTATTTTCCCCGATGAGTTTGGCCGGTTAAAGCCTGGTCTCCAGGCTTTTGTAGCAGGCGCTTTCAAGGAAAGTACATACCAGGAGACTCCTCTTTTGAGGGGAATCTTTTTCAGCAGCGGGCATCAGGAGGATACCCCCTCCCCCGCGCATTTTCAGAATTTTTTAGCGAAAGAACAAAAGGACTCATTAAATGGGGACAAATAAAGGGCTTTTTCTCCATGATTTTTTTGGCCGTATTCTGCCTGGAGACAGGAACCTGTTTACGCCCATACTGGAATTTATCAAGTGGCGCAGATTGACAAAAAGTCTGGGGCTTTTGTCTTGGGTGGTTCTGTGGCTGGCCGCATGTGGCCTTCTCAGCTTTTCTTTTGTAAAAAACATGGACGTTCTCCATGGCTTTACCGAAGATTTTTCCAACCCTCCCGCATTGACAGATAATATAGCGGACAACTTGTTTATTATGGATAAATTTAGAAGCGAGATTCTGGAGCTTCAGGAGGCCAATAGCAATTGGTGGATTCCGAGATTTGGGCTCAACAATAGTATTGAAGTCGAAAATAGACTTAAAAAACAATATATAACGTTGTTTGAAAAAGGATTTTTAACCCCCGTGGATCGAAAACTGGAGAAAAATCTGCAGATGGTAACATCCGATACGCCGGGGAGTGAAATTATGATATATGCGGAACATCTTGTGGCGCGAATCATTCTTTTAGAAACTCATTCGCAGGGAAAATCTCTTAAAAGTTCGGAGTATGTTTCTCGTATTTTGCCACGTATTCTGACTGTACTCGACGGGAAATTGCTTCCTGAAATAGCTGCGAAATTTGGGGATATTTATTTTTATTATCTTAACTGTGGCGTTAGTAAGGCATCTGTCCGCTCAAAGATGGGGGAGCTGCGAATAGCGCTTTTCCAGTTGATTGACAAGAAAAGTGCGAATTTATACTGGCTTGTTGATTGGGCAAATGCCGAACCCACCATACAGGATGTTGCTTTAGAAAGTTTTTGGGGGCCGGCAGGTCCCGGAGAATCAGGTCGCGAAATCAGGGTGGAAGGGGCATTTACGCTTAACGGTAATAAACAGATTGTAGAGTTTATTGAATACCTTGAAAAAGCCCTGTCCGGTATAACAAGTATTACCGATAAAAAAATTGAATTTAATCGGTGGTATAAAGAGAAATATTTTCAGGTCTGGAAAAAATTTGCATCTTCGTTTTCTGATGGACAGTTTATTCTGAACGGCTCGGATAAATGGCAGACTATGGCTTCCAGGATGACGACACCTCAAAATCCCTATTTTGAACTTATTGAACGTATGAGTAAAGAATTAAAACCCTTCGCCGATGGGAAAGATGTTCCAGTCTGGGTAACGCAGGCCGTGGAGGTTCAGTCAATTATCGTCCTGGCAAGAGAAGAAAAGAAAGCTAAGGAAAGTAAATCTATATTAGGCAAGGTTATCCATAAAGGGGGAAAAATGGTGCATGAAGCATCCGAGAAAGTCAAGACCCCGGCAGCAGATAATTTAAATAAAAAACATCTGCAGGCAACCAGTGCATTTAATGACTATCTTAAAAATCTGGAAGAGCTTCTGCCCGTTTCAAGCGCAAGAAGCCTGGCGTATAAGGCTGCGTCGGAGTTTTTTCCTTACAGCCTGAAACCATCTGAAAGCAAATCGCCGTTTTTTTCTGCCTATGGGGAGATCCAAAAAATCAAAGCGTACCTTACAGCCGGTGGGAATAATCCGGTTTCTTTGAGTCTCCTTTCCGGTCCCCTTAATTTTCTGGTTTATTTCGTCAGTATGGAGACGGCGTGTTCTCTGCAGCACGATTGGGAAGATATTGTTCTCGGCGGAATTCAGGGGGTTTCCAAAGATAAATTGCCTGCTTTACTCTTCGGTAAAGAAGGTGTGGTCTGGAAGTTTGTAAATGGACCGGCCGCCCCTTTCCTGGGAAGAAATCAAATGGGATATTTTGCCAAAAAGGCACGGGGAGCGCGAATCCCTTTCAAGAGTACCTTTTTCTCATTTTTAACGCAGGGTAACGAAGGAAGAACTGTGATCCAGCCGGAATATACAGTTCAAGCCGAGGCGCTGCCCATAGATGTTAATTTTGGCGCGAAGAAGGAACCCTATGCAGTTATATTACTGCTTGATTGTGCCAAGGGAAAAACCTTATTGAAAAACTATAATCACCCGGCCAGCCAGACCTTTAAATGGTCGCCTGATGATTGTGGTGATGTGACGCTGCAAATTTTCTTTGAAGGGCTGGTTCTGACCAAAACCTATAACGGGCATTATGGCTTTCCACAGTTTCTTGCTGACTTCAGAAGCGGCAGTAAAACATTTACACCCACTGACTTTGTTAAGTATAAGGAAATTCTCGGAAGAATGAACATCAGTGAAATCAAGGTGTCATACAAATTTGCCGGCAGTGAAAATGTTATCCGGTTGTTGAAAGAAGTTCCCAGTAAAGTGCCGGAGGTTGTTGCTACCTGCTGGGACCAGTGAAGGACAGGAATCAGGGGTCAGGGGGCAGGGGGCCATAAGCGCTCAAATAAGATTCTTGACATTTCAATATATTCATGATATTCCTTTTGTATTATGAATACGAAAATAATACAAGACGATTGGAAAATTCTCAAAACTTTTTTGCCGGCAGGGTGGATTGATCAGGCTACCGAACTTGGCGAATTAGTTCGAAAG
>JAGHDE010000012.1 GCA_021160085.1 Pseudomonadota bacterium
CAGAAAGATATGGAAGAAAACACTCGACCCCTTGAATCCTCAAACCCTCCTGCCTATTACGGTCGCGACGCAGGCAGGTTCACGCAGAGACAGGTTGCATCTAATCGGGAGAAGAACCAATATTATCTACGTTAAGCCGGTGGTTTCTTCCCATCCGTACATTATGTTCATGTTCTGGACGGCCTGTCCGGAAGCCCCTTTTACCGCATTGTCTATAGCGCTTAAAACGATGCCGGTGTTTGTTCGGGGATCATAGACATATCCAATTTCACACCAGTTGGTACCCACCACATTCCTGATCTCGGGATATTCACCCGGATTGAGGACCCGGAGAAAGGGTTCTTTTTGATAAAAGCCTTTCATCAGCTCAGTGCCGTCTTCTGATTTGAGACTGCCAAGCATTTTCAGGTAGATGTTGGCGCACATGCCAAAGCGGAACGGAGCCACATGAGGAACAAATGTAACCGTTACTGGCTCATTGCCGGTCAGGCTCAGTTCCTGTTCGATTTCCGGCGTATGCTGGTGAATCCCGATTTTGTAGGGCAGGAGGTTTTCCATGGTGGTGATGGCCATGTTTCGTTCATTGGGCCTCATTCCCGCACCCGAGGTCCCCGAATAACCGTCAATAATGACGCAGTTGGGATCAGCCTGGTGATGATGCACGAATGGAGCGGTTCCCAAAATAGCTGTGGTTGGATAGCACCCGGGATTGGCTATGAGGCCGGCATTTTTTATCTCTTTCCGGTGGAGTTCCGGAAGGCCATAAACCGCTTGTTCGAGCAAATCGATTCCCGAATGTTCAAATTTATACCAGGTTTCGTAATTTTCAGGGTTTTTGAGCCGGAAGTCAGCGCTGAGATCGATAATTTTAAATTCACGGTTAATCTTTTGGGCCGCATTAAAAAGACGTATTGTATCAGGTAGAAATTCCCCGTGTTGTTTGGTAAGGAAGACCAGGTCGGTTTCTTCCAAAATTTCATCCTGGTTATAGCTCTTGAATACGCCATCATACCTTCCCTGGAGAAAGGTATAGCGCTTGGAGACCGGGGTTCCGGGACTGCTGTCCGACGTAAGAATGGCAATCTCTACATGAGGATGCCGGCAAAGGAGCTGAAGAAGTATCCGGGCCGTGAGGCTGGTAGCGCCAACAACGCTTATTCGTATCTTTTTCATAATTTTTTCCTACTGAATGTGGCTGGTTTTCTTTTTTAAACCTAAAAATTCTGCGATCTCCCGGGCTGAAGCTTTCAGATTAACCGGCTTGTTCTGCAGTTCTTTGCGGGGGGAGATTTCATAATCCGGAGGATACTGGTCTTCGAAATACATCTGCTGGAAGTTCATGAACTTCAACTGATGGGAGGTTGAATCCACAACCACTGTGGCATTTTTGTTAATAAGACCTTTTTTTACTGCGGCTTTCAACCCGACAATTGATTCTCCCCCCTGGGTGCAGACCACATGTCCATGGCGGTTGGCCCTTAGCATTCCCTCAATGATTTCCTGTTCGGTTACCTCTATTGCGAAGAAATTTTTCCGGAAATAGTTTTCCACCAACTGGGAAACCTTGGGAAAAGAAACCGGATTTCCAATCATGGCTGCCTGGGCCACGCTCGGCTTTACATCCATAGGACGATAAGTGCCGGTCTCTTTCCATTTTACCACCGGGTTGGCATGGGTGCTTTGCACCCCAATGATGAGCGGCAAGGTATCAATAATGCCGGCCTGATGGAAATCGAGAAAGCCCTCCATAATAGCGGTGACATTGCCGGCGTTGCCAATGGGGACGACAACCACCAGGTCGCGGGTCTGATAGTCCATCTGCTGAGCTATTTCGTAAGAATACGATTTTTGTCCCTGGATGCGGATGGGATTTTTGGAATTGAGGAGGCAGACCTGATAATTTTCCGCCAGGTCTTCCACAATCTTCATGCAGTCATCGAACACTCCGGGGACTTCAATGACGGTGGCGCCGCTTCCGAGCGGCTGGGAAAGCTGGGCCGGGGTTACCTTTCCCCGGGGAAGGAGGACCACCGAACGCACAACCTTTTTATCAAGGTAACTGAGGTAGAGCGCTGCCGAAGCAGAGGTATCACCGGTTGAGGCGCAGATCCCCAACAATTCGGACAGATCCTTTTTCTTGATCAAGTGGTTGATGAAGCTGATTGCGCTGGCCATCCCCCGATCTTTGAAGCTCACCGAAGGATTGAGACCGTCATTTTTCACATAAAATTCCGTGCCCATCATTTCACTCAATTCCGGGTTCGCTTTAATTATGGGGGTATCACCCTCCCCTAAATAAATAATGTCTTCAAGGGGAATGAAGGGAAAGATAAATTCATAGAACCGGAAGATTCCCTTTAACGGACTCAGGTTGAGCATTTTGCGGTAATCAAACACCTTTTTCCAGTAATCTCCGGGCTTTTCCAGGATTTTTGAGAAACTGACGTCTTTTATTTTGAGGAGGCTCTTGCAGTGGGGACAGGTGTATAAGAACTGGTCAACAGCAAATCTTTTCTCGCATTTGATGCACTCGTAGACCATCTCTCCCCGGCAGGTGGGGATGAGATCATTACTAACCTCAGCAGGAAAATTTTCTAAAAGCATGGTAAGCACCTGGCCTCTTAAGCCCGGAATGAAGGCGATTAAAAGTTGAGTATAATTAAGACCAGTTCTATTATTA
>JAGHDE010000197.1 GCA_021160085.1 Pseudomonadota bacterium
ACAATATATAGATTATAAGCGACGTTAAAATACAAACATTTTTTTCTGGAGACTCAACCCTTTCCGTAATTATATTTAACACTCAGCAAGCTGTTGACAATTTGAACTTTTTTTTCTAATATTTGTTTTTTTGGATTGGATGGTTGCCGAAGTAGAAACCAATTTAAAAAACAAATTAGAGATTTAAAGACGATTCAAGTTTTTTTTGCAAATAACTCCCTGTCGAAACATCCTCCCTGCAAATTCAACTTGTTAATCTCCCAAAGGTGAAAAGTTTTGAAGTATAAGTGTTATTAATCAAGCGGCCTTAAGGACATAAAAAATGAAAATTACTCGTCAGGAAGTAAAGCATATCGCTCAACTTGCCCGCTTAGAGTTTAATGAAAAAGAGACCGATGCCTTCACCAACCAGTTGGATACCATCCTTACCTATTTTGATAAGCTGAAGAAGGTTGATACCAGATCAGTAGAGCCCACCAGCCATGCCATTATGGTTAATAATGTTTTCCGGGAAGATGCTGTCGTGGAATCATTTCCGAGGGATTCCAACCTTGCTAATGCTCCTGATCAGGAAAGCAACTGTTTTCGGGTACCCAAAATAATCGAATAAATATTAATTTCTGATAATACAAAATGACACTCCATACCCTTACAATCCATGAAACACACAACCTCTTGAAAAAAAAGAGCTTTTCAGCAGAAGAATTGACAGAATCGCTTCTAAAACGCATAGAAAAAGTTGAACCAGCGGTTAAGGCCTATATCACCCTCACTCCCGAACAGGCGCTTAACGAGGCGAGAAATGCGGACAGGATGATATCTCGAGGAGAAATGACCCCGCTTACCGGCATTCCCTTAGCCATTAAAGATATTATCTCCACGAAAGGGACTATCACCACCTGCGCTTCGAAAATACTTGAAAACTATCTCCCCATTTACGATGCTACCGTGCTTGGCAAATTGAAAGCGGCAGGGGCCATAACCCTTGGCAAAGCAAACATGGATGAGTTTGCCATGGGATCTTCAACTGAAAACTCTTATTTCGGCCCCTCCAAAAATCCCTGGGATTTGACAACCATTCCAGGAGGTTCAAGCGGTGGTTCAGCCGCCGCGGTTGCAGCAGATGAATGCCTGGGTTCTCTGGGAACTGATACCGGAGGATCAATACGTCAACCCGCGACTTTTTGCGGTGTAGTGGGATTAAAACCAACCTACGGCCGAGTCTCCCGGTTCGGCTTGATTGCCTTTGGATCTTCCCTTGATCAGATAGGCCCGTTAACAAAGGATGTTCATGACGCTGCCTTATTGATGAATGTCAGCGCCGGATACGATCCGAAGGATTCTACTTCAGTTGATATCGATGCTCCTGACTATACCAGCTTTTTGAAAGAAACCCTTGCCGATATAACAATTGGTGTTCCCAAAGAATACTTTATTGAAGGTATTGACCCGGACGTAGAAATTTCCGCAGACAAAGCGATAAAGGTAATGGAAAGTCTCGGAGCGAATATAGTAAAAATTTCTCTCCCCCATACTGAATATGCTTTGCCAGTATACTACCTTATTGCCCCTGCTGAAGCAAGCTCCAACCTTGCCCGCTATGACGGGGTAAAATATGGATACCGGTCACCAAACGACGCCAACTTGATTACCATGTATAAAAGGACCCGTTCCGAAGGTTTTGGAACCGAAGTAAAAAGGAGAATCATGCTGGGAACCTACGCGCTTTCAGCCGGCTATTATGATGCCTATTACAAAAAGGCTTCTCAGGTTCGAACCCTTATCAAAACAGATTTCGAAAAAGCCTTCCGGAAATGTGATGTTATTCTGACCCCAACATCCCCCACTCCTGCTTTCAAGATTGGGGAGAAGATTGCTGATCCTCTTCAGATGTACCTTTCTGATGTTTTTACAATCCCTGGGAACCTGGCGGGAATACCGGCTATATCAATCCCCTGCGGTTTCAGCAGAAGTGGGCTGCCAATAGGCTTACAGATTATGGCCCGACACTTTGCGGAAGGGAACCTTTTCCAAACTGCTTATGCCTATGAAAAATCCACCGAATGGCATCTAAAAAAGCCGAATTTATAGTTGCTCGGGGTCAGTTGTTAACGGCCTGTTGCCCAAACGAAAATCTCTTTGAATGGTCTTTAAAACTTGAAAGGATCCACCGATGGAATATGAGGCGGTTATTGGCCTGGAAGTTCATGCGCAATTATTAACCAAAAGTAAAATATTCTGCGGGTGCACCACTAAATTCGGGGCCGATCCCAATACCAACACCTGTCCGGTTTGCCTGGGTATGCCCGGTGTTTTACCGGTGCTCAATAAAAAGGTAGTGGAATATGCCATAAAAACGGGGCTGGCTCTTAATTGTGAAATCTCCCGGCATTCGGTATTTGCCCGGAAAAATTATTTTTATCCCGATCTTCCCAAGGGATACCAGGTTTCTCAATATGAACTTCCTGTTGCAATCGGCGGTTATCTTGACATTGAAGTTGATAACAAGGTGAAGCGAATTGGCATTACCCGAGCCCACATGGAGGAAGATGCGGGAAAATTAATGCACGAAATTGAAGGAGCTGTCACCGGACACAGTTATGTGGACTTCAATCGCACCGGAGTCCCCCTTTTAGAAATTGTGAGTGAACCTGACATTCGTTCCGCCGAGGAAGCGGTCATATATCTCCAGACGCTCCGTACCATCCTTCGCTACCTTGAGGTATGCGATGGTAACATGGAGGAAGGAAGCCTCCGCTGCGATGCAAACGTATCGGTTAGACCTAAAGGCGAAGAAGATTTTGGGACAAGAGCCGAATTGAAAAATATGAATTCTTTTCGTTTTGTTAAAACAGCCCTGGAATATGAAATTAAGCGCCAGATTGAGCTGCTTGAATCGGGGGGCACTGTAGCCCAGGAGACAAGGCTCTGGGATTCCAGTCAGGGGATAAGCATATCCATGCGGGGAAAAGAAGAGGCGCATGACTATCGATACTTCCCCGACCCCGACCTGGTTCCCATTGAACCGAATGATGCCTGGATTGAAAAAATAAAAAAATCGCTTCCCGAACTTCCTCATGAGAAAAAAGAGCGGTTTGAACGAAAATATTCCATTCCGGCCTATGACAGCGAAGTGCTCACTTCATCCAGAGCATTAGCCGATTATTTTGAAGAATGTGTCCAACGCTTTCCTCAGCCTAAAACTGTCGCTAACTGGATTATGAGTGAGGTGCTTAAATTGTTAAAACGGGATAATCGAGAAATAGAAAACTGTCCGGTGACCCCTGAACAGCTTGTCGAGCTCTTTCAGCTGATGGAAAAAGGAACCATCAGCGGCAAGATTGCCAAGCAGGTGTTTGAAGAAATGTACAAAACAAAATCTCCGGCTCAAGAGATTGTCCGCACGAAAGGGCTTGAACAGGTTTCCGATGAAACCGAACTTGAAGACGTTATCGAAAAAATTTTGACTGACAACCCCGATACTGTAAATAAATATAAGAGTGGAAAAACAAAGGTGTTTGGCTTCTTTGTGGGACAGGTTATGAAAAAAACGAAAGGAAAAGCTAACCCTGAAATCGTAAACAAGATTCTTCAGAAACAGCTTAAGCCATGACAATTCAACCAATAAAATGGAAAAAAAACCGCCTTTTCCTCCTGGACCAGACCCGCCTTCCCGAGAGAGAAAGATACATTGAATGCCGAACATATCTTGATGCCGCCCGGGCCATAAAAAAAATGGTGGTTCGCGGGGCTCCGGCAATAGGCATAACCGCCGCCTTGGGCATTGTATTAGGGGTGGAGGCCATCCCGCAACAGAACAGAAGGCGCTTTTTAACCCGATTTGAAAAAATATGTCAAACCTTTGCCGCAACCCGGCCCACTGCGGTCAACCTCTTCTGGGCCATCAAAAGGATGAAAAAACTGGTCGCCCATGACCCTTTTCCGCCCTTGAAAGAACTGAAGGCCCTGATGAAAAAAGAGGCCCTGAAGATACTTGAAGAAGATGTTAAGAGTAATAAAAGAATCGGTGCCTTTGGAAG
The DNA here is from genome assembly GCA_021160085.1 of Pseudomonadota bacterium. Lineage (GTDB taxonomy): Bacteria > Desulfobacterota > WTBG01 > JAGOGO01 > JAGOGO01 > JAGHDE01. The sequence goes on from JAGHDE010000197.1 coordinate 4,041, forward strand.
TCAACTCCTTAAAAATGACGATACCATCCTCACCCACTGCAATGCCGGTGCTTTGGCAACCGGGGGTTATGGGACCGCATTGGGGGTAATCAGGGCCGGAAAGTCTCAAGGGAAACGACTTCATGTGGTTGCTGACGAGACCAGACCATTCCTCCAGGGATCTCGCTTGACTTCCTGGGAACTGAAAAAGGACGGTATTCCGGTTACCGTTATCACGGATAATATGGCGGCGTTCATGATGCAGCAAAAGCGGATCGATGCCATTATCGTCGGTGCAGACCGGATTGCCGCAAACGGTGATGTGGCGAATAAAATCGGCACCTACTCTTTAGCTATTGTTGCCAGAGAACACAAAATTCCATTCTACGTAGCGGCTCCGCTTTCCACCATTGATTTTTCTATTAAGACCGGCAGGGAAATTCCCATTGAGGAGAGAAACAGCGAGGAGGTAAGCCACATCAGCGGCAAAAGGGTTGTTCCCAAAGGCATTCCTGTCTGGAATCCCGCATTCGACGTAACGCCAAACAGATTTATTTCCGCTATCATCACCGATCAGGGAATAACTGAAAAGCCCTACGGAAAGAATTTAAAAAAATTGATTTCTCTATAAC
>JAGHDE010000209.1 GCA_021160085.1 Pseudomonadota bacterium
ATATAGTGATGTCGTATCATTCTAAAAGAAAAAACAAGAATAAAAATCGAAAGCACAGTAACTATCAAAATATAACCGCTAAATATTTTTGAAAAAATTGACTTTTTCATTCTTCTAATTTATACCCTATTCCTCTGATGTTTTTGATTAACGTCTTTGCGCTACCCAATTTTTCCCTTAGATGTTTAATGTGTACATCCACGGTCCGGTCTACAACCGCCTTCTCGTTCCCCCAAAGGTAATCTAAAATATTATCCCTGGTAAATACCCTTCCTTTCCGTGAGGCAAGTAATTGTAAAATTCTAAACTCAGTAGAGGTTAATTCTATCTTTTTACCTTCGACAGCGACCTCATACTTTTCTAAGTCCATCGTTATCAGCTTGCCTATTTGTATGATCCTGCTCTCTTCCGTCTGCTCACTTTTTCTTCGCAACACTGCTTTCACTCTGGCAACCAACTCTTTTGGTGAAAACGGTTTGGTAACGTAATCATCCGCTCCCAACTCCAAACCCAAAACCTTGTCCATCTCACCATCTTTTGCAGTAAGCATGATGATGGGGATAGAACTGAACTCATCCTTTCTTTTTAAATACTTGCATATATCCAAACCATCTGTATCAGGCAGCATTAAATCAAGAATAATAAGGTCGGGGATTTGTTTGTTGAGAGACTTAAAGAAAATATCTCCGTCCTGAAACCCTTTTACTCTAAAACCGGATTTTTTTAAATGAAGGGATACCAGCTCTACAATATCAGCCTCATCTTCCACAACTGCTATAAACTGATTAACCATCCTTTCCATTAATTCATCCTAAAACGGCAACCCGTTGGATTACTCCCTTTCCCCAAATACTATTGTTCCCAGTCTTACCATGTTAGAGCCTTCCTCTATCGCTACCTTATAGGCATTCGACATCCCCATAGACAATGTCTTCATCCTGACTCCCGGCAAGCCAAGAGCTTTAATCCTTTCAAAGATTTCTTTAGTCTTTCTAAAATTCGGCCGGCTCTCTTCAGAGTTACCGAATCGAGGGCCCATTGTCATTAAGCCCTCTACTGATAAGCATTCTAATGTTGACATCTCCTTAATCAGATTTTCAATAACACTATATACCGGTTCAACGCCTGATTTTGTCATTTCACTGCCGATATTAATCTCTATATAAACCGGCATTATTTTCCCCATTCTTTCTGCCCTTTTATTAACCGCAACCGCCTTATCCAAAGAATCGACCGTTTGTATGACATCAAAAATTTGAAGGGCCTTATTTATCTTGTTTTTTTGCAGAGTACCAATCATATGCCATCGGACTTTTTTTGCATCTTCCCTCAAGGCATTATACATTTCCTCAGCTTCCTGGAGATAATTTTCTCCTATGTCGGTGGCTCCTGCTTCCATAACTTCTACAATCTCTTCTGGCGTTCTTTTCTTGGCAGCTAACACAATAGTCACATCGTCGGGAATTTCTTCCCTGATTTTCTGGTAATTTTCTTTAATGCTCATTCCAACTGGCTCCTTTTGGCTCTATATGGTTTTTCTCTCGTTTTCTATCCCCATCGGTTCCCATCTTTCTTTTTCAAATCAATAACCTCCACCCTCCCCTTCTTATTGATAAAAGAGCTCAGAATCCAACTAACTATACTGATCACTAAAGAACCAAAGACGGCTGACCAGAAACCGTGGACTTCAAACCCGGAAATCACGCCCGATGCCATCATCAGCATCAACGCATTTATGACAAAGGTGAAAAGACCGAGGGTCATTATATTGATGGGAAGAGTTAAAATAATCAAGAGCGGACGAAAAAAGGCATTCAGAATGCCCAGAGTGGCTGCTGTAAAAAAAGCGCTGAAAAAGCCCGCTACCTGAATCCCCTCAATCAGATAAGAAGCAGCTATAATGGCCGCTGTCAGTATCAACCATCTTACAAGCAGTCCTCTCATATCAGTTTTTTCCCTTAGGTTTGGCGGGCACCTCTAACTCAATTTTGAGCCTTGAAAAATTTTGTTGCCAAAATCCTCAAATATATTAATTATAGATTTTTCAATGTTAGCGCGTACTATCTTAAGAAATTTCCTGGAGGCAGTTACGAACTTGTGAAAAGTTATCGGAGGCCACAACCAAAAGATTATCATCGATCCTTTGACCATCCAGGTATTCGTTGAGGAATAACTCGCTGCCATCCATTTTGAAACTCTTTCCTCCTGCCGCTTCAATGATAACACGCGCTGCGGCAAGATTCTGATATGACTCTTTTGCAATGAGTGCCGCTTCGGCACGACCCATGGCAACATAGCATATGTGCGCCACAGTGCATCCAAAGTCACGGATTTTGCCGGGGAATGTAGTGCGGTAATGATGATGAAATCGGGAATAAGTAAGAAGAAGGCTCTCGTCATTAATATTCGCTTGAGCTGAAACGCTTATTTTCTCTTTTCCCAGGAAGGCTTCCTTCCCCGCTTGAGCGTGAAAAAGATCACCAGTTGCCGGCATATAGAATATGCCGAAAATGGGCCAGGAATTCTCCAGAAGAGCCAGGGAAATACCCCAGATGGGAATCCCCGCCTGAAAATTGGCGACCCCATCCAAAGTGTCAAAAACCCAAAGGTATCTCTTCCCCTCATGGGTATAGCCTCGGTCCTCCTGGATGTTTCTGAATAACTGATGCTCAGGAAACTGAGCGTAAAGTTGATCTTGAAAATAATCTGTCAAATGAAGTTCAGCTTCGGTGACCAGCCTTTCATCAAATTTTACACTGGAATCGCCTTGGCCATAATAGGAAAGTGCCCGCTCTCCTGTATTCCGGATTGCTTCCATTGCGAACTGAGTCAAATCTTCGATATCATAATTTTTTGGCACCTTTTCTCTCCTCATTTTAAAGTAGACTTATCTTATTGCAAAATGCATCAGTGCCATTGCCATGTTCTCAAAGCATCTGTCAATAATAATACCAGATTGTCTTGTAGTGCGATACATCTTCACCAATTGCCTTTAATCTAAGAAGATAATTATAAATAGAAACATCAGTATAAATGTATGTATCCGCCAGAGAAAGCTTCTTTTCCCAGGGATGAAATTCATATACCCGATAGCCATCAGGTAATATAGATATGACATCGTGATGCTGAACACCACGCAAATAATTTTTCCCAAGACGGGGGACATTAAAAACAATCTCATCCGTTCGAACTGTTCCGGGTAAAAGGCGGGCTTCTTCCTTCTGTTCCTGAAGCAGTCTGGCAATCGGCACACGATAATCGTTCGTCTCTTCCTTCCCTTTAGTATTAAAGGTATAGTATGGTGTAACTCCTATCAGACGAAGTTTTAAGCGAAGGTTAGCAGCTTCAAATTTTCGCGAGTTATAAAACGTGTAGACCAACTGATTATATACAGAAATACCGTATTGGCGAAATTTTTGCACCGCTTCCATGGATTGAGGCGTAACCTCATACGAGTGTTCGAAATGGCTCACAATGATGATCTCCCTCTTTCCTGGATTGTGGAAACGAGCTACGCTTTGAGCCAGCGAATCAGTTATCCGCTGTGGAAGGGTTGCTGGTATTCGTGTGCCAATTCTAATTCTTTCTATGTGTTCTATCTGGGAGAGCTTAACGAGAAGATTTTCGATCCTTTCGTCAGATAAAAGCAACGGGTCTCCTCCAGTAATAAGAACCTCGTTTATCTCTGATCTGTTTGCTATCCAGTCTATGGCCTTTTCAAGCTTTTCTTTTGTTAATGCAGCATTTGATGAGTAAACATCTTCTATCTCCCAGTTTCTCTGACAGTATACACATATCTGAGGACATGTTAAAATTGGCTTGAGTATCACTATCATCGGATATCGCCTGGTAATACCTTCGATAGGAGACGTGTCCCGCTCAAGCATGAAATCCATCGAACAGTCTTTGCGCTCCCGGAGAAATTTCATTTTTTCAACGTAGTGCATGCTGGGAATTACCTGGGCACGCACTGCCTGGTCATTTCTGTGCTTCTTCTCATGATCCATCAATGAGAGGTAATAAGGAGTTATCCCGAATGGGATTTTATATTCCCGGGCTCGTTTTACCGCTTGGTATTCCTCGTCCGTTAGTTTAAGAAGTCCCTTCAAAGTATCTGCGTCCTGAATAATATGCCACGTGTGCCGCTTCCAATCTTCCCAATCAAATTCCGTGGCTCCGAAATATTTTAAT
>JAGHDE010000075.1 GCA_021160085.1 Pseudomonadota bacterium
CTCCCCATACTTCTTACCTGCTTTTCTGAAAACCGTATGGATTTACCCTTATTGGAACCAAGAAGAATATCTTGGCTCCCGTCAGTTAAATCCGCCGCAATCAATTCGTCCCCTTCATCAATTATTATTCCAATAATCCCATCACGTCGGGGGTTGCTGTAATCCATAAGGGAAGATTTCTTTATCACTCCTTTCCGGGTCGCCATGACAATGAATTTCCCCTCTTCAAACTCTCTAACCGGAAGAATGGCAGAAATGTTTTCCTTTGAAGAGAGATTGAGAAGATTTATAATGGCCTTACCCTTGGTAGCCCGGGCAGATTCCGGGATTTGATGGACTTTTAGCCAATAGACTCGACCAATAGAAGTGAAAAAGAGTATATAGCTGTGAGTGGAGGCAACGAAGAGGTGTTCTAAAAAATCATCTTCTTTGGTAATCATGCCGGAGATCCCCTTCCCCCCCCGCAGTTGACTTCGATAAAGGCTTACCGGGCTTCGTTTAATATAACCGGAGCGGGTAATGGAGACCACCATGTCTTCCTCAACGATCATGTCTTCCAGACCGATTTCCTCAGGTTTATCGATAATCTCTGTTCGACGAGCACCTCCGTATTTTTCTTTGATTTTGTTTGACTCTTCAATAATAATTTTCATTACCAACATTTCATTGGATAAAATCTGTTTATAGCGTTCGATCTGTTTAAGTATTTCCCGATATTCTTCAATAATTTTTTCCCGCTCCAGCGCAGTGAGACGCTGGAGACGCATATCAAGGATGGCCTGCGCTTGCAGAGCGGTGAATTGAAAGGAGGAGATCAGAGCGCTTCTGGCATCTCCGGGACTGGCAGCGTTTCGGATAAGGGAAATTATCAAATCCAAATTATCCAAAGCCTTTTTCAGGCCCTCAAGAATATGAGCCCGGGACTCCGCTTTGCGAAGATCGAAAGCGGTCCGGCGCAAAATCACGTTTTTTCGGAAGCTGATAAAGTGTTCCAGAACACCCTTTAGGGTAAGCAATTTCGGCTGATTGTCCACGATAGCGAGGAGGATTATCCCAAAAGAAGTTTGCATCTGGGTATGCTGATAAAGCTGGTTAAGAACTACCTGGGTAATTTCATCCTTTTTCAATTCTATAACCACCCTGATTCCTTCCCGGTCAGATTCATCACGCAGGGCTGCAATCCCGGTAATCTTTTTTTCGCGAACCAGTTCAGCGATTTTTTCCATGAGTTTGGCTTTGTTGCTTTGATAGGGGAGTTCAGAGATGATAATGCTTTCCCGACCCGTTCGTTTTTTTTCAATAAAAGCCCGGGCTCGGAGTTGAATGATGCCCCTGCCGGTGGTATAAGCGGCTTTGATTCCTTCCCGTCCAGAAATAAATGCACCCAAAGGAAAATCAGGACCAGGTATGTACTGCATCAGTTCACGAACAGAAATATCAGGGTTTTTTATTAGCGCTATCGTGGCATCAATAACCTCTGACAGGTTGTGAGGGGGGATGTTTGTGGCCATTCCCACCGCGATCCCGGAAGAACCATTAATGATGAGCTGAGGAATTCGGCTGGGAAGGACCAAAGGCTCCTGTAATGTTTCATCGTAATTGTTCACGAAATCAACCGTCTCTTTGTCAATGTCGAGAAGCATCTCTTCAGCAATAGGGGACATCCTTATTTCGGTATATCGCATGGCTGCCGCGGAATCACCATCGATAGAACCAAAATTTCCCTGCCCATCAACCAGTGGATAGCGGAGTGAAAAATTCTGGGCCATCCGTACGATGCTGGCATAAGCAGCGGCATCTCCATGAGGATGATATTTTCCAATCACATCTCCAACTATGCGGGCAGACTTCTTGTAAGGCTTGTTCCAGACGTTACCCATGTCATTCATTGCATAAAGAATCCGTCTATGAACCGGTTTCAAGCCGTCTCGGACATTAGGAAGCGCTCTTCCAATAATGACACTCATTGCGTAGTCCATATAGGACCGTTTCATTTCATCTTCGATGTCCACGGGTATCTTTTGTGGATTCATTTGCATTTAATTCTCCCATTAAAAAACTATATGTCTAAGTTTTTAACATTAAGGGCATTTTGATAAATAAATTCCCGGCGGGGTTCTACCTGGTCGCCCATGAGCACAGTGAAAATAGCATCTGCCTCCACTGCGTCTTCAATTTTCACCTGAAGCAGAGTCCGGGATTCCGGGTTCATGGTGGTTTCCCAGAGCTGGGTGGGATTCATCTCCCCCAGTCCTTTGTAGCGCTGTATTCCCAGCCCCTTTTTTGCCAGTGCAAAGATATGATTAATCAATGCAGTATAGTCTTTAATTTCTACCAAATCGCCGTTTGTTTTTATACGGAACGGAGGAGTGCCCATTGTTCGCATTTCCCGGGCTACCTTATTCAGTTCTTCTAATTCTGGGGAATTGAGAAAGTCAAAATCGATAAACGTCATCCTTTGTTCGCCATTTTCCCGGGAAAAAATACGAATGGTAAAACAGTTATGTTCGGGGTCCATTCGGAGGTCAAAATCTATCGGAGCAATTTCGGGATAGCGAGTATTAATATCCTCCTTTGCTTCTTGTAGAATTTCCCGGAGGACATCTTCTTGCTTTAACGCTTTTACATTGAAATGAGGGTTTTGAATGAACGTTTCAATCACATTTTTGACCTGGTCTTTTCTTTCCATTTGCGTTAATAGTTTTTCATACCGCAGGATTTTTTTCGTAAATGTGATGAGCCGATCCCCTCGAATTGGTTGATGGGTTTTGGGGCTTATGAGTTCCAGGTTTTCTGTTCCCGCAGTGACAAGGTATTCTTCGAAGTTATGCTCATCCTTCAGATAGCGTTCTTTTTTACCCCTTTTGACCTTGAAAAGTGGTGGCTGAGCAATGTAGATATGTCCTCTTTCGACCAATTCCGGCATTTGACGGTAAAAAAAAGTAAGCAGAAGCGTTCGTATATGAGAGCCATCTACATCTGCATCGGTCATGATAATGATGTTGTGATAGCGAAGTTTTCGAGGATCGTATTCGCCATTATTACCGATTGAGGTTCCCAGTGCAGTAGCAATGGTCGTTATCTCCTGGTTTCCAATTATTTTATCAAACCTGGCCTTTTCTACGTTTAAAATCTTTCCCTTTAGCGGTAATATGGCCTGAAAATGGCGATTTCTTCCTTGTTTGGCGGAACCCCCGGCAGAATCACCCTCTACCAGGAAAAGTTCGCACAAGGAGGAATCTTTTTCTTGACAGTCAGCTAATTTGCCCGGCAAGGAACTTCCCTCCATAAAATCTTTTCTCCGAATAAGTGCTTTGGCTTTTCTGGCCGCATCTCGAGCCCGGGCGGCATCAACCGCTTTTTCTACTATTTTCCGGGCAACGGTGGGGTTTTCCTCCAGGTAAGAAGACAGCTTGGCATTGACTGTGCTTTCCACCAGCCCTTTTATTTCACTGTTGCCCAATTTGGTTTTCGTTTGTCCTTCAAACTGAGGGTTGGGAAGCTTGACACTTATAACCGCTGTCAGCCCTTCCCGGAGATCAGTTCCATCCAGATTAACCTTGAGGTTTTTCGTTAGGTTGGCTTTAGATATGTAATTGTTTACTGAACGCGTAAGGGCTGATTTAAATCCACTTAAATGGGTTCCTCCTTCCCGGGTATTGATTGTGTTGGCGAAAGAAAAAGCAGTTTCGGCGTAGCCATCATTATATTGGAAGGAAATTTCTATACTTACAAGGTCTTTTTCAGCCTGCAAATAGACTGGTTTTGGGTGAACAGGCCGTTTGTTTCGGTTTAGATGCTCAACAAACGAACTTATTCCTCCTTTATAGTGAAAGGTATGGTGTTTATTAGTGTTTTCATCAAGTATGGAAATTTCAATTCCCTTGTTGAGGAAAGAGAGTTCTCGAAGCCTTTGAGACAGGGTGTCGAAGCTGAAATTTAGTTCCTCGAAAATCTGACTGTCGGGCTTAAAAACAATGGTGGTGCCAGAACGCGTTGTTTCTCCTATCTTCTTGAGCGGGGCATCAGGGACTCCCCTCTTATAGCTTTGTTGAAATACATGGCCGTGACGGCGAATTTCCAGTTCGAGAAATTCGGAAAGATAATTGACGACCGAGACCCCTACCCCGTGAAGACCTCCGGAAACTTTATAGGCTTTATTATCAAACTTTCCTCCTGCATGAAGGATGGTCATTACCACTTCTGCGGCTGATTTGTTTTCAGTGGGATGCATGCCCACTGGAATTCCCCGGCCATTATCTTTTACCGTGATGCTGTTATCGACATGGATAATTACTTTTATCTTGTCACAGTGCCCGGCCAGGGCCTCATCAACACTATTATCAACCACCTCATATACTAAGTGATGAAGCCCTTCGCTCCCGGTGCTCCCAATATACATGGCCGGCCGCTTTCGGACCGCGGCGGGATCATCGAGGACCTTTATGGTGTGCGCTGAATAATCACTGGCCTGCGAAGAACCTTGATTCAAATTTTTTTCTTCTGTTTTGCTTGTCATAGTACTTTTGTTTCCCCCCGAATTATTTCAATAATTCTCTCCAGGTCCTGATCAGAAAAGAAGGATATTTCGATTTTCCCCTTCCCCCCCTTTTTAACGATTTTTACCTGAGCGCTCAAAAGGCGTTGAAGCTTTTCCTTTATATGTTTTGTCTGAACATCTTCTTTTTGGTGGGAAGGGGGTTGTTTTTTGTTTTGCATTTTTTTTACTAATGCTTCGGTCTGTCTCACCGAAAGTTCTCGTTTTAGTATCTCCCTGTAAAGCTTAAATTTTTCAGCAACAGTACCGAGAGCTAAAAGGGCTCGGGCGTGTCCGGAAGAAATTTTACCGGATGCCAAATCCTGTTTAATTTTTTCCGGGAGCCTTGCTAAACGGAGCGTGTTTGTTATTGTGGATCGGTTTTTTCCGACAATTTCCGCCACACTTTCCTGAGAGAGGCTGAACTTTTCTATTAGTTGGTTATAAGCCTCGGCTTCTTCAACGGGATTCAAATTTTCTCGCTGGATATTTTCGATCAAAGAAAGCTTTAGCACCTGATCGTCTGAGACATTTTTGACAACTATGGGAACTTCTTGTAATCCTGCTTTTATGGCTGCCCGCCAACGCCTTTCTCCTGCTATTAATTCGAAACCATCGGCTCGTTGCCGAACTACAAGCGGTTGGATCAGGCCGCTTGTTTTTATAGATGCTACCAGTTCAGCAATCTTTTCCGGGTTAAAAGACTTGCGGGGTTGATAGGGATTGGGGAGGATGGCTTCTATGGAGCAAAGATTTGTTGTCTTTCCTTCTGTTATTACCGAGTCAATATCCGGAAAAAGGGCGTTGAGCCCCTTTCCCAATGTTTTTCTTTTAGACATGAGGTCTTCTC
>JAGHDE010000256.1 GCA_021160085.1 Pseudomonadota bacterium
ATTCCCGCCTCGTGGATTCCCGCTTTCGCGGGAATGACACACAAGCGGAATTTTGACTTTTTACGAATGCATCAATCTTTCTACGGAAATTTAACCTTCCAATCGAACTGGAAAAGATCCTCCTCGATACTTCCATGGATCTGTTCAGTATGGTAATAATCGAGCGCTAAAACCATATTTTTGGCCAATCCGTATTCAAGGATCGCCTCATGGCCCTTCACGTTGGTTTGCCCGCTTAACAAATCAGCTTCAGGAAAAATATCAAGCACCGCATCTCTTTCAAGCCGACGGTACAAATACTTTGCCTGCCACTGACCTCTCTTATTAACTTTTTTTTCACCAAACTTCAGCCCTATAAGCCACCCGTTGTTATCATCGGAAGGATCGATATTGTGCACATAGTCACCAAAAATGCCGAGGTAGAAAATAATCCCCGGCTTTATCCCCAGCTCAGAACTGAAGGCAAATGAATTATAATCATACTTCAAACCGGTTGTGGCTCCAGTGTTAGACTTTGCACTGTAATCGAGAGCGCTGCCTTTTACATTTGAAAATCCGTAATAAGCAACTGCCGATTTCATGCTTACCGTCTTGTTAATTTTCCATTCCAATCCCGGCTGGAATACATACATAAAAAGATCGGAGGTATCACTGCTCGATTCATCAAGAATAAAGAATCCCGTATTTGCAAACAGATATACTCCATCACTCGCTTTATAGTTAAATTGAGCGGCTGCGCCTTCCGGACTAATGTCGGTATCCCACATTAGATCAGAAGTACGCCAGATAGGATTTTTGAATTTGCCCCCCACCAGGGTAAGGCAATCAGTTGCTTTATATTCTGCGTAGGCCCAATCTAAATTTATTCCTTTCGAACTGAAAGAATCTTCGAATGTCTGGTTGGTTGAACGAGGATTATTACCGCCGGATACAAGCCTGAAGCCCACCTTAAGGTTGTCTAAAACCTTTGTTTCTGCGCCGAACCGTAATCTCACTCTTCCCCGGTGTCGTTCTTCTTTTTCATCCCTGTCCTCCTATTGGTAGCGGAGCCTGAAGTCACCTCGAAATTTTATCTGTTTTATCCATTCGGGAAAATCTTTTAAGCCCTCGGTTATTTCAGTCCTTTTTGCTTGTTGTTTCTCCTCCACTACCTTTTCTTTTAACTGCTGGTACTTTGCCGGGGTAACAATTTTTATCTCTTTCAGCAGGTCCAGAATCTCTTCATTGACACTTTTTTTCTGTCTTGAGTTTATAGGTCAGTCCCTGATATTGTTCCTGAGTAATAATATTTTTTTCTTTCAAAATCTCCAGGATTTCTTCCTCAAAACTTCTTTGATCAGCGTTCAGGATTCCTCCCGGAAATAAAATCAGACAAAGAATGCTGATAATAAATACTACCCTTCTCTTCATCCCCTTCCTCCTTTGTTTCTCCTGTAATACAAGCCCGTTAAGTTTATAATCTGTTTATTACTTAGAGTTGTAACCTTCTCCACATTGAAAGGCACTGATAACATATTGTTATATTGTCGGTTATCGTGAAGAAGTCAGAATTGATTTATAGGCAGAGTGATTGTGAATTTGGTGCCTGAAGCAGGGATGTTTTCTACTCCTATAGTACCATTATGCAAAAACAGAATGTGTTTTACGATGGAAAGTCCTAAGCCGGTCCCTCCGCTCTTTCTTGAGCGCGATTTATCAACCACATAAAACCGCTCAAAAATCCGGTTTAGCTCCTCTTCCGGAATGCCGATACCGGTATCTTCTATTACAATTTCTACCTGTTGCTCTTTCTTTTTTGCCGTCACTGTTATCTTTCCTTCTTCAGTATACTTGACGGCATTGTCAATAAGATTGATAAACATCTGCTCTAATTTAAAAGGGTCGGCCTTTATGGATGGAACCATATCGTCTATATCAACATTAAGATCGAGACCTTTCCCCTTTAACCCCTCCTGGAATATCCTCAAAACATTGTCTATTACTTCCCGCACATTAACTTCTTCTATGACCAGCTCAGCCCCGCTTTCCTCAAGCTCTGAGAGCAACAGTAAGTCCCGGACGATATTGATAAGTCTATCGGTATTCCTCTTGATAATTTCTACATACTGTCTCTCTTCATCATCTATAAGGTCCTCCAGTGTTTCTGCGAATCCTTTTATAGCCGTGAGAGGAGTGCGCAGCTCATGGGATACATTAACCACAAAATCTTTTTTTATCTTATCTAATTTTTTCATGGCGGTAATATCATGAAGAATTACCACAATCTCTTCCTGCTCTTCCATAAATGTTGCGCTACCTAAATATATCCTCTCCTTCAGTTTCATTTCTTCAGTGACATTCTTCCTTTGATCCCGCACCATTTTTATCAGGTTTCCAAATTTCGTCTCCCTTATGACCTCCCAATAAAACCTCTCCTTAATGGAAATGTCTTTAATCAATTTCTTAAAACTTTCATTGCTGAGAATGATTCTATCCTTCTTGTCTAAGACCAGAAATCCTTCTTTAAGAGAAGAAATGATGCTGTTCAAGCTTTCCTTTTGCCGTGACAACTTTTCAAACAAGGTCTTTATCTGGTCAGCCATTGTATTAAAACTATCTGCCAGTTCCTTTACTTCATCTTTATTCCTTAAAAATACCTTGGCATCAAAATCTCCCCCGGCAACTTTTCGGGAAGCAGCAGATAACTCCCTGATCGGTTTCGTTAGACTCTTTGAAAAAATAAAAGCGCCAACAAAAGATATGAGCACGATAAATACAACAACTCCAAAAATGTTCCTTTTTAAATTGTTGAGCAGGTCATTTATATTATTTAATAATAGACTTGTCCGCAAGACGCCTAATAACCTCTCATTCTTTTCAATTGGAACAGCTACATACAACACATCTTCTTTTAGCGTGG
>JAGHDE010000134.1 GCA_021160085.1 Pseudomonadota bacterium
CATTCGTTTGCCGTGGAAGACAACAGGTGTTAAACAATAAAATTCCGGCCTTCGGGCAAATAAGAAATTTAAAATAATTTTAGGGAGAAATCACTATGGCAAAAAAAGTACTCACTGTCGATGATGATCCTGCTATTGTGACTATTACAGAAACGATCATAGAAGAAGCCGGTTACATCCCTTTGACAGCCGAAAATGGTGAAGAAGGCATGAATAAAGTGCGGGAGGAAAAACCGGATTTAGTTCTCCTCGATGTTCTTATGCCCAAGCAGAGCGGGATAAAAATGTATCGAGAATTAAAACGTGATAAAACCTTGAAAAAAATTCCCGTTATAATACATTCTGGGATAGCTAAAAGGACATTCCTCAGATCACAGGAAGCCTTAACTGAATTCGGTGATGAATCGGTGCCAGCACCAGAGGCTTATTTAGAAAAACCGGTTGAACCTGAAGAGATAGCGGAAACAATAAAAAGTTTGTTAGGTTAATAAAAAAACTTTAACCCAATAATCAAAAAGGAGTGGGCCATCGCTAAAAAAGTAAAAAAAATGCTTTTCGTAACCCAGTTTGAAGAACTGTGGTTTAATGCTATAGAAGCCCTCATGAATCTCCGGGAAGCAGGATTCAACCATTTTGTTTTTCTCCACATCATAAAGAGAGAAGACGTGGCCATGCATAGGGGCGTTGGCTACCTCAAGGAAGAGGCGGTAAAGCTGAAGGAAATGGCTAATGTGCGTTTCATAGATTGGGCAGAAAGTCTCTATGAACAGGGGATGGAAGTTGGCGCCTATGTTTCATTAGGGGATCCGGTCACTAAAATCATTAACATCGCAAAAGAGGAGGGAATAGACCTTATCGTGACCGGACAACACAAACGAAGCCACCTGATGGAACTTCTTGCGTGTCCTGAGTCAATCGATGTAATCCGAAGGACTTCCATTCCGGTACTTGTCTACAAATATATGCTGCCCTCCGGCCAAACAAATGATCGGCCCTTTGAAAGACCGCTGCTTGCCACCGACTTTTCACCGGCTACTCAAAAAGCCATTTCCTATTTAATCAGCTTAAAGGAAGTTATTGGCAAGATAGAAGTTATACATGTGGTCAGCGAAAAAAAATTGGAAGATCCCTCAACATTAAATGTACAAAAAGTAAGAAAAAAATACAGACAAAAGCTGGAGGATACCTGCAACATTTTTCGGGAAGCAGGGGTGGAGGCAGAACCACATCTGTATGTGGGGGATGTAACCGAGCAAGTCGAAAAGGCAGTCCAAGAACGTGGGGCAACCATGATCGTGGTTGGCAAAACCGAAAAAAAAACCGTGACCGAAAATTTATTAGGAAGCTTCCCAAAAAAGTTAGTTGAAGAGTCAGGATTGCCGGTATTATTAATATCTCCTGAGATTAAATGACACAATTTCCAAACGTTTTTGATTTTATGTAATGATATTGTTATGTGAAGAGTGTTTTACTTAACCATGCTGAACGACAATAGGAATTAAAACCATACTCTAACCCCTTCCATAACCAATAATTTCATTATTCTTTATGATCTTGGAACTTTTTGTCCCGGAGAACATTCTCATTATAAACAGAAGCCTGACCAACCTACTCGGTCTGACTTTTTGAGGTGAATTTTACCTAATGAGTGTAAAGAAAATTCTTTATGCAACTAATTTTAATGCTCAAGATTTGACTACCAGCCTTATCGAGAACACATTGGCAATGCGGCAGGTGGGACTTGAAGAAGTGGTGTTTCTGCAGGTCGCTCCATTTGAAGGCTGGATACAGGCCTTATCCGAATATAATATTAAATACAAAACACTGGTAGAACAGAAACTGTTTTCATCAAGAATCTTAAGTGTAGCCACAAAAGAAAGTGTTTCGGTTATTGTTCTTAACCTTGATAGAAAAACGCGGAAAGCGGTTCGCAACTCCTTAATTAAGAATATTATCAAAAGATCATCTATCCCCATCCTGATTATTAATGATAACGGACATGGCCAGGAAGCAACAAGAAAAGAGCTCTTTGAAAATGTTGTTATCGCAATGGATTGGTCTCCTGCCGCTGGTAATGCCCTAACCCACCTTTTTATCTTCGAAAAAATGCTTGGTTCATTGGAAGTCGTAAATGTTATAAATGATAAACTGACAATCAAAGATATTCGCGAACTACGAGAAAACCTGGCAAAAACACGAAAGGGATGCCTTGATAGAGGTATAGATGCTGAATCGCACGTCTATGCGGGCAAAACTTCAGAAGAAATAATAACCGCTGCAAAAGACTATCGGGCATCCCTGATAGTCTTAGGGATAAATTCTAATATGAATATCTTTAAGAACCTATTTAAACAAAGCTCTTCTTATAAAATCGCTGAAAAAGCGGACATACCGGTGCTGGTAGTACCATGGTAAAATTTTTTACTTGCAAAAATAGCAAACTCGTTGAATAACCATGCATTCTATATAAAAGGGCTCTGAGTTATGGAAATCACTCTCCTGATACAAGCTACCGATGAATCGTTTAATATCATAGAAAAAGCGAGAAAACATGCTATTGATGTATTGAATACTACTACTCAGCTCACATCCGAAACAAGATCGATAGAAGAACGAAAGATACAGGCTCTTTTAAAAGGTGCTATGCAAGCAAAAGATGCCTTCCAAAAATTTGTTTCGACCTTTCTCATTCTTTTTATTTTCTGGTGTATGTTATCAGGGAAGTTCGACTCGTTTCATCTTACCCTGGGATGTCTATGTTCCCTTGTGGTTGCCTATTTAAGCTATGATTTACTTTTTGCCAATGTGCGCGTTGGAGATATTCGCATAATTATCCAACGATTTATTGCTTACATGCCGTGGCATTTTTATGAAATTGCGCTGTCCAATTTTCATGTTGCCCGACTTGTTTTATCTCCTAAAATGCCTATAGATCCTCACATAATAAAATTTAAAACAAAATTGGAGAGTGACATATCCTTGATGGCTCTGGCTACTTCTATCACGCTTACGCCAGGAACAATAACTATTGATATTACCAATGATGGCGAGTTTATTGTACATGCCCTCGATAAAAAGGCGGCCGACGATCTTAACACCGGGGAAATGGAAGACCGGATAGCCCATATTTTTATGGAAGCTGATCATATTTATGTTCAGGACGCATTAGATATGGCCCGAGTCTTTGGATCAATGAGATAATGCACGACCCGGTAGCCACTTCATTCTAAATCTGAGTATGGGATGATAAAATGATTCAAAGAGGTACCGATATAATTATAAAAACCATTGCAAGAATTTTTATTCCATTTATACAGCTTTATGCTCTTTATGTCATCATGCACGGTCATCACAGTCCGGGTGGGGGGTTCCAAGGAGGGGTTATTTTAGCCGCAAGCCTGATCTTGTTGCTTATAACCCATGGAGAAAAAGAAGCGAAAGAGCGTATATCGGAAAAATTGATTACCATA
>JAGHDE010000034.1 GCA_021160085.1 Pseudomonadota bacterium
ATCCCTCCTAAATTTACCCCCAGAATGGGAACATTTTCATTTCCGATCAAGCGGGCCGCGCTGAGTAAGGTTCCATCGCCACCAAGGACCACAAGCAGTTCAAGCTGGGAAATATCGACTTCGGAAAGGGACTTATATTTTCCTGCCACACTCTTTTTGAGCTCTTCATCGAGTACGACTTCCACTTCTCGCGCTTGAAACCATGTTATAAGGTTGCGGCTGGCCTCAATGGCTTCGTTCTTGTTTCTTTTTGCGACTATTCCGGCCTTTTTTATCATAGAAATCTAATTATATGGCGGCTGTTTTGCAAAAAAAGGTTTTTTCAACCCCCTGTTTTTGCAGCTAATGCTTTATCGTTTCCTACCATAGAAAGAGGTTGCTGTCTACTGAAAAAGTGGTAATATCTAAAGGAAATTACCAGGATTTTAAGAAAGGAACAACAAGAAATTTTGGCTCGCAAAATAGCAATCATTGCCGGTCCCACCGGCATAGGTAAAAGTCAATTCGCTTTGGAACTGGCGCAAAGGATTGATGCTGAGATAATTGTGGCTGACTCCATGCAAATTTACCGCCACATGGATATCGGCACAGCTAAACCAACTCGCTCGGAGAGAGCGCTTATTCCCCATCATCTTGTTGACATAGTAACTCCTGATGAAGGTTTCAGCGCCGGGCGATTCAGGGGTATGGCTCAGCGCGCCATTGCTTCAATCCACGAGAAGAACAAGAGTGTTCTGGTGTGTGGGGGGACCGGACTTTATATTAAGGCTTTGATTCGGGGACTTTTTTCAGAATTGGATGGGAGTGAAATTTTGCGGCAGGAGCTTCGGGAACAGGAAGCAAGCCATGGAGATGGATATCTGTTTGAGCAATTAAAAAAGGTTGATCCGGTCTCAGCCGGTTGCATTCATTCCCATGATATTTTCCGGATTATCCGGGCCCTGGAAATTTATCAGCTGACTGGCATGCCAATTTCTCATCACCATGCCAGCCATAAGTTTCAGGAGTTCGAATATGAGTATATGCAAATTGGTCTGCAACTGGATCGTGAACTTCTTTATGATCGAATTGATAAACGCTGTGATAAAATGATGGCGGATGGTTTTGTCGAGGAAGTAGAATCATTGCTTTCCCGGGGATACCATTCAGGGCTTAAGTCCATGCAGTCATTGGGTTACCGGCATTTTTGTTCTTATATAAATGGAGAATTAAAATTGGAAGAAGCACTGAGCACCATGAAACGTGATACCAGACGATATGCAAAACGGCAGTTGACCTGGTTTAACCGCGATCCCAGCATAACCTGGATGACCGATCCTTTGGAAAAAATGCAGCAGGCAGAAAATATCGTAAAAAATTTCCTTTCATCTTAAACAGGCCGGCTTTCTTTTTAGCTTGTAAAGAAAGGGCTAACTATGATATTTAAAAATAAAATGTATTCGTATATTCTCAATATCCGGGGGATAGCATTTAACGAAATCACCCACTCCAAATTGCAGGGATTCGATTTATCGAACCCATTTATAGCGGGCTTGATAAATCAAGCCCCTACAAAACCCGATTTTTAAGGACTCATTTGGCTAAATAGCAACCAAACTTTCTATCCACAAATGGGAAATTTTTCCGAACATACAGTTTTGATGAATAAAACTATCGTGGTTGGGATCAGCGGCGGAATTGCGGCTTACAAGGTGCCGGAATTGATCCGTCGATTAAGACAGGCCAAGGCTCAGGTCCATGTTATCATGACCAGGAACGCTCAGGAATTTGTTGCCCCCCTCACTTTTCAGACCGTTTCCAGTAATCCGGTTATTACCGAAATGTTTGCTCCAATTATGACTGCTGAGGTTGCCCATATTGCCCTTGCGGACAATGCAGACCTGATGGTTGTTGCCCCGGCTACTGCCAATGTGATAGCCAAATTCGCTTTGGGTATGGCTGATGATTTTCTTTCAACCACTGTGCTTGCCACCCGGGCTCCTATTCTTCTTGCTCCGGCCATGAACGTAAATATGTATACGAACTCTGCAACCCAGGAGAATCTCCAGATTCTAAAAAAAAGGGGGTTTTTTATTGTGGGTCCGGATAAAGGAGAACTGGCCTGTGGCTGGGAGGGAACCGGCCGGATGTCTGAGGTGGATGACATTTTAAATGACATCAAAATTATTCTGGGACCAAAAGATTTGAAGGGCGAGAGAATACTCGTTACCGCTGGGCCTACCCGGGAACCGATTGATCCAGTCAGGTTCATTGGCAACCGCTCTTCAGGAAAGATGGGGTACGCTCTTGCACAGACTGCCTACCTTCGGGGTGCCGAAGTTACTCTCATAACTGGCCCGACCAATCTGGATTTTCCCGCGGGAGTGGAGACAATAGCGGTTGAGACCGCTTCTCAGATGTTTGAAGAGACCCTGAAGCGGTATAAATCCATGGACACTGTTATTATGGCCGCCGCAGTGGGTGATTATCGTCCGGCTCAGCCTGTTCAGAACAAGATCAAAAAAGATAAGAGCTCCCCCACCCTCTCCCTGGTTAGAAATTCTGATATCTTAAAGGAAATGGGCAAAGAAAAGGGCTCCTGTTTTCTGGTTGGTTTTGCCGCGGAAACCGAGGATCTTCTTAAAAATGCCCGAAAAAAACTGGAAACAAAAAATATCGACCTCATAGTAGCCAATGATGTTACCAAACAAGGCGCGGGTTTCGATAGTGATACGAATATTGTTACCTTACTTACCCCTGATGGTGAATCAGAAG
>JAGHDE010000213.1 GCA_021160085.1 Pseudomonadota bacterium
ATCAGTCCGCTGTCCCCACCCTGAACTTCAAGGGTTTTCCCTGATCAGGGTGAGTGAAAAAAACCCGGTTCCGGAGGTAAAAAAATGAGAAAACATAAAAATCATTCTAAAGATCATTCTAAAGGTTTTACCCTCCTGGAGCTGGTGGTGGCTGTTGCCATTATAGGTATTTTGGCCACAATAGCCCTTCCATCCTATATGGAATATATCGAAAAGGCCCGGGCGGTCCAATGTCTGTCAAATCGATATCACATCGAAGTGGAAAAGTATGGTGAAATTGAGGATCATTATGCCGGCAATAACCCCGTGAAAAGGTCGCTTGAGGAGAGCGGAAACATAAATAATCCAGTTTTCTATAATCTCTTTTCCCGGGTTCTGAACGCCGGCATTGTAGACGCCTCTTCAATGGACGAGATATGGAAATGCCCTTCCGGCGGAATATATCTCTGGGTTGATGATCCTGATCACCCTGACCATCCAAGAGTGGTATGCTCCATCCATGGGGGAGGTGTCCAGGGGGGGCATCAAAAACCGGATGAGCTTTTTTCGAGCAAATTTGAGAATATGGAATCCCTTACCCGCCTGAGAGGAAGATGGGAAATCAGGAAAGGGGCACTGGTTCCGAGAGGAAGAGGAGAGAACCGACTGGCCTTTGGTGATAAAAACTGGAAGGATTATGAAATAAAGACCAATGTCACATTAGACAAAGGGAAGGGTTATGGTATCTATTACCGGGCAGATGGTAAGCGCAACATATCGGGTTATATTTTTCAGTATGACCCTGGGTATGGAAAGTCTTTTCTGGTGCGAAAGGTATATAAAGGTCGGGAAAAGTCGCCTTTCCAGCGGGTGAAGATGCCCAAAGGCTTTTCTATTTACAAGCAAACGCATGAGGTCGCAATCACTGTTGAGAATAATCACCACATTATAAAGGTTGATGGTGAGGCGGTATTTGACTTTGAAGATGATACCTTCTCATCCGGCATGGCGGGGTTCCGGACCTGGGGAAATTCAAAAGTGAATTTTGATGATGTAGTTGTAAATAGTGTTCAATAGCTTTATGATCGATAGCACAATTCTCCGGAGGGCGCTCAACGATCTTCTTTCTCTTTTGCTGATTCCCTGAATCAGGTTCTTCAGGCGTTTTTTCTTTTTTGCGGTTTATAGGGGTAAATCCCTTTTTACAGGAAAAGCGCCTTTTTTATATGAGTTGTAGATAAGGCTTCAAGGTGTTGCTGAAGTTTTAGCAAAGTGAAAATTAGAGGATGATTCTCTGATAAGATAAGGAGAAAAGCAATGAAGGTGATTGACCAATCGTGGGAATGGGTCCAAAAACCTGTTGCTCCGCTTGAGATAATAGAGAAGGCGGGGCGTACCTGTTACAAGTCCGAAGGCAAAACAGGACCAGGTTCGGCAGAGAAATTTGCAAAGATGGTTGTGAAGCAAGGGCATGAAACAGTGATTGAACACGCAGTGGTATCAGTTAGGTTTATTACCAACCGGGGAGTCACCCACGAATTGGTAAGGCACAGGTTGTCCAGCTTTAGCCAGGAAAGCACCCGGTACGTTCGTTATAAAGGCGGGATGGAGTTTATTAAACCGGTATGGTGGAATGGCTGGACAGAAGAAGAGCGTGATGCCTGGGAAGATACCATGCGCCGGGCTGAAGCCACCTACAAATTTTTATTAGAGCATGGCAGTCGTCCGGAGCAGGCCCGGGAAGTGCTTCCCAATAGCCTCAAAACCGAAATTGTAATGACTGCTAATCTGCGGGAATGGAGGAATGTTTTTAATTTGCGGTGTGATAGGTCAGCGCATCCTCAAATACGGTTTCTGATGCTTGATTGTTTAAAAGGATTTACCAAAGAGATACCGGTCATTTTTGATGATCTGGGAAAGAGATATTTGGCCGATAGCAAATGATTATAGCTAACCAGAAGCAAAAAAACTACACAATTGAGAGCGGACCAATGGGGCCCATAGGGGAGGGAGAGGCCCTGATATTGAGAGTAAATCGAAATTGTCCGTGGAATAAATAGCGAAGAACCATAAATTCGGAAACAGATGACAATCGCAGACAATAAAATATTAATCAGTGAGATTGAAAGAGCGCTTGCTAAAAAGTTGCCTGTCAAGCTGGGGGTGAATAAAAAAAATGAGCTTATAAGGCTTATCTATGAGATCTGTCGCTCCCATGACCTTTCTTTGCCTGATGTTTTGGAAAAAGCAGGCATAGACTTATTGGTTGAAAAGGGAAGGGGAGAACTTTTCCATAAGGTCAAAGACAGGCTTCTTAAAATCCGTTATCCTTCTATATGCCCTGATGATGATCCCCATATTATGCCTCTTGAAATTGATGCTTGCCGTGAAGAATGCCAACCTGTAGATTTTGATATAGTCCCTAAAAGAATATTTGTCGAGAGAGAGATTGAGGATCAGGAATGGACCCACAATCTTATTTTAAATTTTCCCGAGGCTGAGGTTGTTCCGATCAATCATGTAAAGGAAGGAATGAAAATTTTGTCCGGCGATGACCCGGTTAATCTTTATAACTCTCGAAGTGAAAACTTGTTTCTGGTGCGGAACAAATCTTCATTTATTAAAATATGTCCCTGCTCAAAAGGGGTTAAACGATGCGGCTACTGGATATTGAATTTAGGTTTTGGCTGTTCGATGGATTGTTCCTACTGTTATCTGCAGAGGTACAGCAATGCTTCCGGATTTATTTTGCCGGCCAACATAGATGAGTATTATCCTTATATAGAAAAATTTGACCGGGAATCCTCTAAAAGGATTAGAATCGGGACGGGTGAGTTTACTGATTCTCTTTATCTGGATAGATATACCAACTATTCATCTTATTTGATTTCGTTTTTCCGGAAGAGAAAAAATCTGGTGCTTGAACTTAAAACAAAGTCTAATGACATAAATAATGTCTTAAGGGAAGAGCCGCATAACAATGTGGTGGTTTCCTGGTCACTAAATGCCATTCCCATGGCCCGAAAGTATGAAAAGGGAAGTATATCAGTGGATGAAAGGATAAATGCGGCATTGGAGGTTGCAAAAAAGGTTACCAGGTAGG
>JAGHDE010000151.1 GCA_021160085.1 Pseudomonadota bacterium
GCCGTATCTTTCTTCTTTAGGAAATCCTTTTGTTATTTTCTGTAAATTTCTAAACAAAACTGATAAGACTTTTGCCAGACTTTTAACTCTTTATAATTCTTTAGCATTGAGCGCTGATACTTCACTTTGTGTCACTCGAACCCTCGACCCCTTGAATCCCTGAATCCTTATGATCTCACCAACTCTTTTGGAAATGGTCCTTAATATTCAGAAGGTACAAAGGATAGAAAAAAATAGAAAGTTACAGAGAGCTTTCGCTCAATTGAAATGATAACCTTGTGCTGGTTTTTTTCTATGGGTTATCCGGTAGAAAAGATATAATAATCCCAAAATCCCCAAAATTACAATTCCATACTGCCAGTATGCCTGCCATCCTTTTGGAACGTCATCTTTGGCCAATAAATTCACCTGATGAAGCTGTTCCCCCCCGACTTCAACAATCACCTTCCCTAATATCTCTCCTTTTTTTACTGGCGCTACGATCATGGAAGGAATTTTATTGACTACCTTTAAGTAATCTTTGTCATGTTGAAAAACACTGACAACAATCCCATCCTGAGCAACCAACTCAACAGTATCATATTTGCCCCCTTTGACCGGAACTGTCTCTATGGTCGCTCCCTTCTTCACAGCTTCCTGAAGGATGAAGTTCCGGAATCCATAGTTTAACAATCTGAGCACTTCGTTCTCCCGGTCCATCCAGCTTTCCGCCCCCATTACCACTGCAACAAGCCGCCGATCTTTCCTCTTTGCAGTCGCAACAAGATGGTATCCAGCCTTTTTGGTATAGCCGGTCTTAAGGCCGTCCACTCCAACATCCAATCTCAAGAGCCGGTTTCTGTTTTCCTGGGTAATGTTGTTATAGGTAAACTCTTGGAGAGAGTGAAGATTGAGCACATCAGGATAATCTTTCATATAATAATGAGAGAGCAAAGCCATATCCCGGGCAGTAGTATATTGTCCTTCTGCTGGCAATCCATGCGGAGTTTTGAATACTGTACCGGTGAGGCCTAAGTTTCTGGCCTTCAGGTTCATCTGCTCCACAAAAGCCTCTTCCTTTCCTGCCAGATGTTCTGCCAAGGCCACACAAGCATCATTGCCCGAAACCACCGCAATCCCTCTAAAAATATCTTTTATAGGAACCAGTTTATCAACCTCGATAAACATCTTGGAACCTTTGGTCCGCCAGGCTTTTTTGCTCACATAGACCTGGTCATCAAGGCTGATAAGACCTTTTTGGAGAGCATCCTGAGCTATGTAAAGGGTCATTACTTTGGTAAAACTGGCAGGCGCTATCTTTTTATCGCCATCCTGTTCCAGAAGGAACTGCTCGGAATCAACATCAAACAGCACTGCTGCTTTTGCGTTTACCTGATAATGCGTTTCTCCTGATGACTTATCCACATAAACAGCTGTTACTATGATTGACAGGAAAAAAACTGTTATTAACAATCGTAATCGTAATACCATGCTGCTGTTCCCCTTTAGATTAGCGATTTAAACATTCGAAAAGATTTTATTTTTAATCCCGCCATTGACAGAATTAAACTTCACTTAAATTTTGCAAACCTCTCACCTCAGATGTTTCCCTGGACAAATGGATTGTTCCTCTTTTCATCCCCTACTGTTGAAGTAGGCCGGGAACCATAATTATGCCCGGGCAAAATGACCGTATCATCGGGCAAAGAAAAAATTTTTTCATTAATAGATTGAAGAAGCTGCGGCCAGGACGCCCCGGGCAAATCAGTCCTTCCTACTCCTTCTACAAAAAGGGTGTCTCCCGTGAACAGATACCCGTTTATAGATAAACATATACCCCCGGGACTATGTCCGGGGGTGTGGATAACCCGGAGCTCTTGCTTACCAAACGCGATGGTGTCTCCATCTCTTACAGTAACATCCGGAGGGGGTGAAGGCTGGGCATTAAACATTTGGAGTTTCATGGGATGCATGTTTATTAGCCCCTCCGCATCATCCTCATGAATAATTATCTGAGCATTGGTCTTCTTCTTCATCTCGGCATTGCCCATGATATGATCCACATGTCCATGAGTGTTCACAATCTTGAGAATCCGGAAATCATTATTTTCAGCATCGTCCACTATAAAGTCAATGGCTCCGGCAGGATCGATCACCAGGGCTTCTCTGGTCTCCTGGCATCCCAGCAGATAACAGAAAACGTTAAAGACATTCACTTCAAACTGTTTCAGGTACATTGGATACTCCCTCTAATAGACTGTTTTATTCTTCCTCAGCCTCCGGTATTTCGCTTTCGGAATCTCCCCTCTCCGCCCTCTCTTTTTGCCCGTAGGTATGTTTAAAAAGATATCGGTCAAAGAGCTTATGGTATTTGCTCCAGTTAGGTCGGTCGCCGTCTTCTTGTGACAAGACCTGTTGAAATCCGTTAATCTTGGCATCAAGATCATCCAGGTAATAAAGCACAAGGGCTTCAATGGTCTTCGGCCGTTTGGGAGAACCGTATTCGTAGACCCCATGGTGGCTCAAGATCATATGTTTAAGTATCATCCTTAAATCCGAAGGGAAACCGGGAATGGTCCTTATCTTTTCTTCTATCATCTCAGCGCCGATTGTTATGTGTCCGATAAGACGTCCCCTATCGGTATAATTGAAAACCTTCTGGTAAGATAATTCATCCACCTTTCCAATGTCGTGGAGGATAGCTCCGCAGATCAGAAGCTCGCGGTTAATATGATCATAGTTCTCAGAAACCATTCGCGCCAGGCGGGCTACCGAAAGGGAATGTTCCAATACCCCCCCCAGATAAACGTGATGCATTGCCTTGGCGGCGGGAGCAGAGGCAAATTTCTTCACAAAGGTTTCATCTTTAAAAAATAGTTCCATTAACTTCTTCAAATACTTATCC